>NZ_JBHUXV010000054.1:0-58990 GCF_042669125.1 Streptomyces sp. NPDC057253
GCCCGGACACGCCCCGGGCGGCCGACCTCACCGCACCAGGAGCAGCATGTCGACCGACGACCAGCCCACCCCCATCGCCTCCCCAGCCACGCAGCTCGCCGACCTGGAGCCGGACTCCACCGCCCGCGCCGCCGCCCTCATGGCCCCGATCGAGGCCAAGGTCCGCGAGCGCAAGGCCCAGGAGCGCGCCGAGATCCGATCCGCCACCCTCCACGAAGCCGCCGACGTCGCACTCACCCTCGACTTCACCCAACTCCGCCGTGACAAGACAGATTTCGTCAGCTTCGAGCACGCCTGGGACCTCGGCACCATTGACGCATCGAACGCGCTCCGCCGCCTGGCCCGACCCGACCACCCCAGCGAGCAGACGACCAAGCCCAAGACCTCAGCCGTCACGATCAGCCGCATCCCGCGCGCCCGCTCCATCGTCTACATCGTCCGTGGCGCCCCCGAGGTGCCGGACGAGTACAACGAGACCCGCACCATCGCCCCAACCGAGATCACCCTCACCTACCGGGCCGCACCGGACAGCCAGCTCGGCCGCGTCCACGCGTACGTCAAGGGCTGGTGGATGCAGAAAGGTGCGCGCGTCCACGCTGAGGCGGTCGGGCGGCACTTCACCGGCGACCTCGCCGGGTGGCCGGAGTGGCTCGCCGCGGAGGCACGACTCCACGACCCGGACCCGTCATGACGGCCGTCACCAGCCCCGTCGACGCCGTAGCCATCTTCCTCGGGGCGATGGCCGCGTGGATCGCTGTCGCGGCGCTCGCCCTGTGCGCGGGCACCGCAGCGGTCTGGCGGCTGGCCTGGGCCGCAAGCGAGGCCGTAGCTGCGGCCCTCGCCGCCTCCCGCGCCGTCCACACGCTGCACCGGAGCCTCCAGTGAGCGCGCACCGTCGTACGGCCCGCCTGCTCGCCGCGGCCGCCCTCGCCTCAACGGCGGCCGGCATCCACCTGGCCACCTTCAACCTCTGGCTGTGCGTCCCCGGCCTGTACGTCGCCGCGTTCCTCGCCTGGTGCTCGAACCGGTCCTACGCAGCCCACCGCCGCGCCCTCGCCGAGGCCAAGTGGGAGCAGGCGTACGTACTCGGTCAGGCGCCTGCTCCGTTGAACCCGTGCTGCGCACTCGCCGACCACAGCGGAGGCGCCGCCCATGACCGGCGGAAGTGCACGGACCTCTTCCACCGGCTCACCGCCGACCTCGCCGCCGAACACCCCAGGAGCAGCCAGTGAGCCACCCGAACCGGGGCCGAGCGGTCGACGACCGCGCCCGGGCCCACATCAAGGCCCTCATCGACGAGGCCAAGCACCAGACCGCCAGCGCCCCCGCGCCGGCGCCGGCGCAGATGTTCTTCGGCGGCATGCTCTCCGGTCTCGCCGCCGCTCTGGAGATCGTCAACGGTGGCACGGCCGAGGGCTCGATGGAGACGATCGTCCAGAAGATGTCGGCCGCGGTCGGGCAGGCGTACCTCAACGGCAAGCTCCCGCCCCAGCCGCCAGTCGCTGGCACGGCGGAGTCCCCGCCCGTCGAGGTCGCCGAGGCCGTCATGACGCCCGCTGACGGCCCGCGCTGCGTCTGCGGCCACCCCATCGAGCTGACCGGTGACCCCGGCCACTGGGTGCACCGGCCCATCCCCGGCAAGCCTGCTCTGGACGCACACACGGTTCGCCCCCCGGACGGCATCCCCGACGCGCCCTGGTGGTCGCACGGCACCCGGGACCTGTCCGCCCCTGAGACCCACGACTTGATCGCCGAGGAGAACGCGGCCCGGCACAGGGCCGCGATCGCGCGCGTCGACGAGCTGCTCGGTGATGCCGAGCGAGTGCGTGCTCTCTACGAGAGGTGGGTGAAGGCCGGCCCGCCTCCGCTCGGCACGTTGATCTCCCGCTGGTGGGACCAGCGTCTCCTCGAACTCCGCCAGGCCGTCATCAGCGAGGCCCCCACCGAACAGACCCAGGAGTGACCATGCGGATCGTCCGACTCACCCCTCAGCAGGCACGCGCTGCCAGCGAGCACCTGGCGCGCATCACTCTGTTCGTCCGCCAGACCCTCGACGCCTTCGCCGCGCTCGCCCGCAGCGCCACCGAGGCGCTGGCTCGGCTCGGCGAACAGCTACGCACGGGCTCGTACCGGCCCCAGTGGGCCAACCACTTCGCCTACCAGCCTGGGAGGCGCTGACCATGGGATTCGGCAGCGCAGGACTCACGTTCTTCAACCCCGTCGCCCGCAGCCTCATCGAGGCCGGAGCCTCCGACGAGGTGAAGGAGAAGACCCTCACCAAGCTGATCGCCGACCTCCAGGACGAGGACTGGGACACCGAACTGGACTCCCTTCAGCTCTTCCTCGACGACCCGGCGATCGTCCGCGCCTTCGCCAACAACGGCATCACCTGGGAGGACCAGTGACGATCGCTGTGGACTTCGACGGCGTGATCCACGCCTACAGCCGCGGCTGGGCAGACGGGACGATCTACGACCCCCCTCTGCCCGGCGCCCTCGACGGCCTCCACGCCCTCATGGAGCGCGACGCCGTGTTCGTCTTCACCAGCCGTCATCCAGAGCAGGTCGCCGACTGGCTCTTCGAGCGGGGCGAGTTCAACATCACGTGGGAGCCGCCCGGCGAGGTCATCTGCGAGTTCTGGAACGACAGGGACCGAATCCTCGTAACGAACCGGAAGCTCCCCGCGACCGCCTACCTCGACGACCGCGCCGTGAAGTTCACCGACTGGGACCAGGCCCTCGCCGAGCTACTCACCCCGGCGACAAAGCCGCACGTGCAGGTCCATATCCATCCGGACCCTCCCCACATCGCCGACGCCGTCCGCGACGTCCGTCGCTTCGGGCCCCCGCCCCGTCGCAGCTGAGCATGCGGAAGGGGCGCGCTTCCCTCGTCTCCCCAGACATAGCGCGCCCCCGGCAGTGATCACCGTAACCCGCAAGCCCCAGGAGTCACGATGACCACCGCCGACCACCTCCACCACGTCATCAACCACTGGATCGACCTCCAGACCGCCCTCGCCACCAACCAGGCCGACACCTGGCCCCCCGTCATGGGCATCGCCCGACTCCACGACCACCTGAAGGCCACCGACGAGGCCACAGAGCTGCGCGCCCTGGAGCGCTCCCCTGACCAGGTAGGCGCCAGCGTCGCGCCCCTCCGCGTGGAGATCCTCGACACCATGGCCACGATCGACCACCGCCTCGTCGACACCGCCGACGGAATCGCCGGCGCAGTCCAGCGGCTCCCCGTCACCCAAGTCCCGATCCGCGTGGCCGGCCCCGGCGACGACATCGCCCTCCAGCTGCGCACGCTGATCCTCAAGGACGAGGCCGACGACCGCCGCTGGTCCTTCACCGACCCCCGACGTCGTACGGCCCCGTTCGCCGCCGCGTGGCTCCTGGCCCGTCATGACGGGGCGCCCGGGCCGTGCGCAAAGCTCACCGGCGTCCGCCAGGACCAGATCGCCTCAGCCGCCCGATGGGCGGCCGGGCAGGTCGACCAGGCGCTCGAGATGGCCCGCCGTACGCAGGTCCTGGAGCGGTCCTGCCCACACTGCCGAGGAGTGCTGCGCATCGAGGGCGGCGACGGCCAGGACCCGAAGGTGAAGTGCCGCGGATGCGGACGAACTTGGACCAGTCACGCGGCAGTTTGAACTCGGGAACTGCACACCCAGCCCGTTCGTCCCTTTGGACAAGTTCACTGCAATCACGGAGGAATCGTGAGCAACACCGAGGAGCCGAAGCGGGACCCTCAGGACGTCGCGAGGGAGACACTCTTGGACATGATCGTCCGGAATGCTGAGGCGACGACCAAGTTGAACCCGGGTAACGCAGCGGAGGCGCTGAAGAACCTGTCCGAGGCTTATGCCTTCATCGCGAGCCCTGCGCAGCCTCACTGACGAGCGCCCTGGTTCCTCTCACATCTCTGACGTGGAGGATCCAGGTGGCGCAGCATGTCAGCCGGCCCAGCCGACGCGTACAACGTCGATGCCGTCGCGGTACGCGGCGAATGTGATCCACGAGTGGGACCCGAAGCGCTCGGCGGTCTCCCAGCCGCCGGGCGCCGGCCACGTCCCCCGCTCGACGAGGACGGTCGCGATGAGCTCCATCACCTCGCGGCGCCCCTCCTCCGAGAGGCCAGCCAGCACTTCCTCGGCCTGGAGCCAGAGTTCCACCCTGTACGACATCGGGCACCCCCGTGTTCGTGATCATTGGAGGCAGCACGGTACGACGATCGCGGTGGCCGCGTTGGGGCCTGTGGATAACGGGGGTGGGCCGCGAAGCCGCCCCATAGACCCCATCAGCACCTTCGGACACAAGTTCTAATCTGAAGGTAAAGTCTGACAATTTGCCCCAGTATGCCCGTTGACCGCCATGACTTATGCGTTACGGTTGAAGAGCACGGACGGTCGTCTGCCGGTCGGAAACGTCGGCACCCGCTATAGGCGGTTCAACAGCCGGCCGACGTGCATCACAGGGCCGCTACCCACGGGTAAGCGGCCTTCGTGTTGCTGTCCCACGGGTGGACTTTCATGCCGTACGAGGTGATCGCACCTCCGCCGCGACGGTAGATCCGAGGGGACAGCTCTCGGAGGTACCGATCCTCGGTGTTTCCGAACCGATCCAGTTCGAAGGCCCGATAGGTGGCCGATGCCGCCAGGTCGGCACACTGGAGCATCTCAACCTTGGCCGGTTGATTGATCTTGCCGCCCGCCGGATCAAGGGCCGTCCAGACGATGCTCGTCTGCATCGCCCGGAGTGCAGCCTCATACTGCCGCAGGTCCCCGATCGTCATCTGCGGTCGCGTGATGTGGGCGAGCGTGTAGTGCAGTGTCGCCTGTGCGTCGCGCGCGTACCAAGACAGGCGCTCCAGCAGATACCGAAAGGTGTACAGGTAGAACTGGCCATCAGTGATCTTGGTACTCAAGTGTCGCTTGCACGCGACGACGTTGGAGATGGTCGCCCAGCTCTGGCCACCCAGCGACTTGGCCGCGTGTACGCGCTGGTCATGTTGCTTCAGGTTGACCCAGTGCAACTCATCTGAGGGCCCGCGCCCGAGGTCCAGGCGCAGCTGCGCGAGGAACTGCGCAGCTGCCGGAAGGTCTTGGTCATCCAGGATGACGGCCGTCATGACGAAGTGGTCGCTGGACGCTTTTGACCGTGAGCGCACGCCAGCTTCGTCGATGAAGGCGTGGAGCTTGCGTCCCGCTGGCGCCTGCCCTGTATTGACAGCGACCGTGGCCATCTACCGGTACCTCCGTTCGATGCGTCGACTCGACAGCTCTGCACCTCTGCCGTCGTACGCGGAACGGCGACTCGTGTACATCGCGTAACGATCGTGGCACGTGACGGCCCGTCAACCAATGTGCTTATCCACAGCCCCTGTGCATAACAGTCGTAACTTCTGTTGAAAACACGAGATTTTCTGTGGATAAAGCTGTGCAGAAGCCTGTGCATAGAGTAACCATCTACACCCTGAAAGCCCCATGACCTGCGTAATTACGGTCTACAGGGTGTGGGTAGAAAGTTTTTTTACGGCCCGCCCGAAATCAGCCGTCCGCTCTCGTTACGCAACGTCGATGCCGAGCTCGGTGTCCGGTCGACAGAACTGGCACGGCTCGATCGACGGGTCCGTCAAGGACACCCTGGCGTCGTGCTCGGTGACCGGGTGCGCACTGCCCTCGATCATCGAGCAGTCGCCGAGGTGGATGATCGAGGGCTGGAGGCCACGCGGAGTCCGGTTCCGCTGGACCACGAACTCGGGCCGGCGCTGGACGTGGGCCATTTCCATTGAGCGGAGCGGGAGGGCCCCCTTGGGGAGGTGGCCCGGGCGCCGTCGGGCTGGTGCTGGCGCCTCGGCGTGGGCGAGCGCGGTCTGCACGGCCTCGCGCTGGAGTCTCAGGTAGATCCCGACGGTCTCGTTCTGGGCGAGCTGGGCGTCGAGGTGCGCCAGGATCGCGCGGAGGCGCGGGGGGTCCGGAGGCAGTTCCTCGCTCATGTGTTCGATATTAAGCCCGGTCTTTACGGCTTCCAGCCCTACCGACATCCTTGTGCCCCTGCCGCGCTAAACCTGGAGCTGCCGATGGCCGACGACCCCACACCCGACCCGTCCACTCCGCCACCACGAAATCCGCCTGTCGACGGCATTCACTTTGCGTACAGGGGAAACAGGGCCAGTGAAACCGTAGGGCTGCCATCCTCCATCCTGCTTGGGTGCGGTGTGCTCGTAGTGACCTTCGCCCTGATCGTTCTCGGGATCGTCTTCCTGGTCACCGGTCTCGGAGGGGCCGACGGGGATCGCATCGGCCTGATCTTGGCCGCAATCGGCACCCTGAGTGGCATCGCACAAGTGGTCCTCGCGGCACTCGCCAGCCGCCGCGCCTCACGCGACAACTCCTGACGGCGTCGCCGCCCTCACCCCGGGGCGGCTCGACTTTCACCTACTCCGTGTCTGGCTTCTTTGGGCGCGCCGTACCGGACCCCTTGTAGCCGCGAAAGACGTCCTGGACCGTGGACAGCTTGATCCCCAGATGGTCCGCGATCTGCCGGTACGACATGCCCTCACCGTCGGCCCATAGCTCGCGGATCAGTGCGGTGCGCTCGGCCGACCACGTCCGATTCCGGACGACCTGATCAGCCATGATCCGGCTCTGCGCTCGCACCCGCTCAACGCGATCGGCGATCTGATCGACCGCATCCAGGGCGTCCGACACGCGGCGCACCTCCTCTTCGCTCAACGCCTGGCCCTTCATCCGGCGGGCCGCTTGCATGGACTGTAGGGGACCCCTACAGTCGTCAGCAAGCAGCACGCGCTGCCGATGCACAACGGCCCTGTCCCGCTGAGTTGGCGCTCCGGGACAGGGCCAGGCCCACCTCAACCATCACGAAAAGGCAGGCCCTGATGGCCAACCGTACCGATCAGCACAACCCCGAGCACAGCCCCCACACGTCCCGCGGCTGCGCGCTGTGCGGCATCCTCCGGCACCCGGCTCAGGCCCCCGCCGGCCGCGCGCTCACCCGCCATCTCGCCGCGAACCCGCTCCCGCGCCAGGCGGTGAACGCGTGAGCGGCTACACGCCCGAGGAGATCGCTGCCGCGGCCCGACTCCGCGTCGACGCCCGCGCCCGCATCGACGACATCAACGCCCGTACCGAGACCGCCACCACGCCCGAGGAGCACACCGCCCTCGGGCGCGAAGCGGCCAGCGCGTGGGGCGACTACAAGTCCGCCGGAAGCATCCTCACCGAGGGAGCCGACGCGTGAGCCGCCCGCCCGGCCACCGCGCCGTCCGCCTCCTCGCCCTCCTCGCCCTCGCGCTCACCCTCACCGGTCTCGCCATCACCATCGGAGGCCGCTGATGGGCTGGCTCTTCAACCGCAACGACGGCGAACTCGCGAAGACGAAGTACTCGGACCAGGAGTCCGCCTCGGCCAGTGCTGCCCGCACCCGCCGCGCCAACCACCACCGCCACGCCGCGGCCGCCGACCAGGAAGGCCAGGCGTGGGAGGAGGAGGACCGCAAGCGGGACCGCGAGCAGCTCGGCAAGGACTGCGTCACCGACTGGGACTGAGTCCCAACCACACCGGCCGCCCCCGCCACCCCCAGCGAGGGCGGCCCCTCCTCGTCACCAGGAGCCCTCTTGAAGACCTCACCCGCCGGCACCGGCCGCCGCCTCGGCACCGGTGTCGGCATCGCCTGGTTCATCGTCCTCGCGATGATGCTTGTCGCCGCCGCCTGGTCCATCAGCAGCAAGCTCATGGGCTGGGGCATGGGCGAGAGGCCCGCCTACGCCCTGTCCCTGATGTTCGACCTCGCCGGCCTACTCTGCGCCCAGTACGCGAAGCGAGCCATCGAGCGCGGCACCCCCGCCGGCCTCCCGCGCCTCGCCGTCCTCGCCTTCGTCACGGTCTCCGGCGTCCTCAACTGGAGCCACGGCCGCGAGGTCGGCGGACTCGTCGGCGGCATCGGCCTCGCCTCCATCAGCCTCGCCGTCGAGCTGCTCTTCGAGCTCCACCGCCGCGACGTCCGCGACGAACAGCGCGCCGCCCGCGGCCTGGTCGCCGAGCGCATGCCCCACATCCCGGTCCTCGCCTGGCTCATGTTCCCCCGCGACGCCTGGACCACCTTGCGCAGCGCCGTCCGGCACCGCCTCGACACCCTCGACTCCGCCGCCCCTATGACGGCCGTCACCAGCGTCAACAGGACCGATGACACCCCCGTCACGACGCCCGTCACACCCCCGGTGAAGGCCCGTCCGGCGCCGCCCGCGCTGCCCAGCGCGCCCACCCCTCCGCCGCCCCCGCCCGCGCGCCGGCCGACTCCGCGCCCGCCCGTCATCCCGACCGGGGCGCGGCTCCTGCCCGTCACGTGCCACGGGTTCGTCCCGGCCCCGAAGGCCTCCGCGTCCGCCCAGGCCCCGGCCACCCCGGGGCCGATCCAGTACAGCGACCCGCGCTGTGCCGTGATCCGCGCCCTGTACGACACCGTCCCACCGACCCGGCCGGGCACAGCGGCCATGCGCGCCGCGATCATCCGCGCCGGCCTGGACGACGCCTCCGACGGATGGATCCGCGGCACCCTCCGCGCCGAGGTCGAGACCCACGAGCCCCACCTTAAGAACCTGCCGTCAGCGCCGTTCGGCATGAGCGCCTAGGAGTCCGCCCGTGACCACCCTGTTCGGCGTCTTCTGCGCGGCCGCCGCCTGCGGTGCGCTCCTCGGTCTGGCCCACCAGGCCCCGCACGCCGTCCTCCCGGTCACGGGCACCGGCGCCTTCATCCTCGCCCTCGCCGCCCTCGCCGCGGCCCTCCTGCACTGAGGACCCAGCAATGGATCTGGCCCTGCCTCCCCTCAACATCCCGGTCTACGGAGTCGTCTCTCTCGGAGGCGTCACCACCGGACTCAGCCTGTTCGCCTGGGACTTCACCCGCTGGTGGACCGGCCACAAGAAGAAGCTCTCCTCGAAGGCGCTCCAGACGCTGGCCCCGCAGCTGCTGTGCCTGTCGTACGGCGCGCTCCTCATCCTGTGCGTCGGAGGGATCATCGGCGGCGCTGCCGACTGGTCCCTCTGGGGCACCAACACCGTCGGCGACATCGTCCTGGTCTACGGCTTCGGCTCGACCACTCCGGCCGTGACCCGGGCCAGCCACCTTGCCCTCACCCCCGGCGGGCATGCGGCCGTGATCGTGATCACTGTGGTGATCCTCGCGGTCTGCTCGAAGAAGGGCTTCCGCTGGGACTTCGTCCGCCAGATCCTGGCCGGGATCAGCCTTGGCCTCGCCTCCTCGATCGCGGGCTTCGTCGGCTGGGCTGTCGCGCCCTCGGTGTCCTGGTTGGGCGACTGGGTGGTGGGCATCCTGTGAGCGCCCGTGAGGAAGGCTCCGAGCCCGAGATCGACGACGAGACGGCGGGGGAGGAAGACGAGGAGTCGGCCGGCCGCATGCCGATCGTGGTGCTGTCCGCGATCGGCATCGTCGGTGCCTGGCGGACCGTCACCGTGTTCCCCGAGGCGGCCTACATCGTCGTGGGCAGCCTCGGCACCATCGGCGTGCAGAAGGTCATGGCGTGGCGGGCCGCGCGGGTCGAGGGCGACGAGGACCAGGAGCAGGAGGAGACCGCGCCGCCGGACGTCGCCGCGGCGCTCCGCCGGCTCGTCGGCGACGACAAGGGCGTCCTCCTCACCGTCCTCCGCGACGACCTCCAGCTCCCCGACACCAAGGCCGTGAAGGCGCTCCTCAAGGCCGAGAACATCCCCTGGAAGTCCGGGCGCACGCGAGAGGGGAACGGGCCGTCTGTACGCCGGGAGGCCATTCCGGCCGCCCCCTCTCCCGTCACTGGCCACGCCCACGGGGAGGGTTGTTGTTGCAGGTCAGGCGACAACGGCAACAGCAACAACGACGGCAGCGAGGGGAGCGGGGAGGGGTTCCGTGTAGAGCGCACGGACACCGGCTTCACGATCCACGACCTCAGCCACCGAGTTGGCACTGGCCCGGCGGGCGCAGAACGCGACGTCATCGCGCGCTTCATCGACGAGCTCACGCGAGCCCAGCACAAGCCGCCCGGATCACCCGCCTCATGACCCGCCGAGCCCTGTCGCGGAACCCCACCCGCGGCGGGGCCTCCGTACGTCATCCTGACCCCATGCCGACCTCCATCCGGGCCCACGGGGACGACAAGGACATGACCCTCGACGAGCTCACTCGGTTCGTGAAGGACGCACGGAAAGCCGGCGTCCCCGGCGACCGCCACGTCCGCGCCGAGCTCTCGACCAGCGGCAAGATCAAGACAGTTGAGGTCGCGCTCAGCGACGAGGATGACTGAGGTCTCAGTGAAGCCGCTTACCGACTCGTCTTCCCTGCCCAGCCACGATCACGTAGGGGCGTATCTGGCTGTGGGTGAAGCCGCCTTCGGTGCAGATCTGGTCCACGGCTTCGGCCGCGATGTACCAACTGCTCTCCGCGTACGGGTCGAGCCGAAAGGGAAGCGGCTCAACTCCCGGCAGCGGAGCACTGTTTGTAACCACCGCCCGGTCATCGGGCAGCAGCAGCCCCCACGACGTGATCGTGGCGGGCGCGCGTCCCCTGTTCGTAGCGGACACCGAGAGGTACTGAGAGTTCCCCACTTGTCCGGCCACGACAGGAATCGAGTAGTAGGTCTTCACACGGATGACCGGGCCGTTCCGCAGCCAAGTGATGAACTGCCAGACGAGAGAGATGATGCTGACTGCGAGAGCAGCAAGGGATATGAGCAGCGTCGCCATGGAGGGATGCTAGGTCGGCGAGGGGCCGATCCACGCCTTGTTGATCGGTCACGCCTGTCAGGCCCGTCATGACGGGCCTGACGTCCGTCAGCGTCGAATAGTCAGTCCTGGTCAATCAGTCCAGCTGAGCGTCACGGTCGCACAGAGCTGGGAGCTGCGGGTTTACCGCCGTGAAGCCATCGGCGACCTGGCAGGAGATTTACCTCGGTGTACTATTCCAATACGTGTACACAAACCGTATACACGGCGGAGAGCCCGGCCCCGGCCATCACCCGAGACCAGGCCCTCCTACGCAGTTCACGAGCCCGGTCGTCCAGATCTCGACCGGGCTCGCTGCTGCCAGCTGCCGGCCCACGACCGAAGACTCGTCACACTCTTATCGAGCGGCGAGGAACTGCGCCGCGCCGATGATGGTGGGTATCACCACCCCCGACGCCGCCAGCCCAAGCGACCACTTCTGGTAGCTCGTCCAGCGACCAGGATCGTTCGAGTCGTCGTACTCCTCAGACTCTTCCGAACGCTCCTCAAGCTCCTCGGAGTGATCCTCAGAGTCCTCGGACGGGTTGCACATCGGGGAGACCTCCCTTCCTCGCCGACCCGCCCTGTGCAGGCCGGAGCAGGAGGCCGCACCCCCAACGCGGCACGAAAGAGGAGCTGTTCGGTCTCTACTTCGATATTACCGGGCGTACTGACAGCAACATGCCCAGGAAGTAAAGTCGCAGATCAGCGGCTCATGACGGACCGTCATAGCGGCCAGATCGTGCGAATAGATCGAGGACCCTATGAGGGTATTGACGTTGTGGTGACGAGGCTTATCGAGCGCACGCGACCCCTAGGTCACGAATTCAAGCTCGGAGACTCCTGAAGGTTCCGAACCACGTGACGTAGTTGCATCCGCCGAGCACATGATCCATCCTGGGCGCAAGTCCGGCGTGCCCGGACACAGCAGGAAACGTCCATCACAGCACTCATTTGTGTCACGAGGACGTCACTCCGCCTCCCTTAGGCCTCCCCGCCCCGCATGATGCTCCCTCAGCTGCCTTACCCGGGGGGAATCATGCGCACTCGTACCGTCGGCGTCACCCTGATCGCCGCAAGCCTCCTCACGCTCGTCGGATGCAAAGACGTCACGACCTCCAGCGACAGCACGGCTGACAAGCCGACCACAACCGCGACCACGAGCAAGCAGACGGACGCCGGCACCGCCCCCACGGGCCAACTGGCCGACATGCGGGGCAAGGGCCTTCAGTCCGCGCAGGACCAGGCCCAGGAAGCCGGGTTCTACTACCTCGACTCGCACGATGCTCTCGGCCGGGGCCGTAACCAGATCCTCGACCGCGACTGGAAGGTCTGCTCACAGCAGCCCGCGGCTGGAGAACATCCGAAGAATACCAAGATCGACTTCGGGGCGGTCAAACTCGAAGAGGACTGCCCCAGCAAGGACGCAGGGGAGCAGGAGACCGCGGGCACCACGATGCCCAACTTCAAGGGCAAGGCCGTCAAGGTCGCCCGCCAGGCCCTCGACCCGTCCACCAGCATCACCGTGAAGGACGCCTCGGGGCAGGACCGCCTGGTGCTCGTGGAGTCCAACTGGAAGGTCTGCTCCCAGACCCCCTCCGCTGGCACCAAGCTCGACGGCCAACCGGTGACGCTGACGGCCGTGAAGTTCGAGGAGTCCTGCTGACCCACACCCGATGACTGGCCCGGCCCCGCCCGTGCGAGGTCGGGCCTTCGCCATGTCCAGGGGGGTGACGCCCATGGGCAGCGCGAACCCCGTCACCGACCAGGAGCGCGAGCGCGTCCGCCAGCTGCACGCCGAGGGCAAGGGCCGCAACGAGATTGCCACCGAGCTGGGGCGCTCCGGACGGACGATCAGCGAGATCGCCAAGGGCCTCGGCCTCTCCTTCTCCCGCGCCGCCGAGGTCCGGCAAGCCACGGAGGTCCGGCAGGCGGACCTCGCCGACCGCCGCGCTGCCCTCGCCCAACGCCTCCAGGACGTCGCTGAGCGGGAGCTGGAGAAGGTCAACGCCCCGCACACCTACTGGGACTGGGGCGGCAAGGACCACGACTTCGACACCTACGACGCCCCCGAGCCCACCCCTGCGGACAAGCGCGCCCTCATGGGCGTCGTCGCCACCGCGATCGACCGCTCGCTGAAGTTGTCCCCGGCCGAGCAGGACGCCGAGGGCCTGGCCGCCGTCGACGCCTGGCTGAAGGGGATGATGGGCGGCGCCTGAGGGGGTTGTCGTGGTCCAGCCCCTCATCGGCAAGCAACTGCGCGCCACCACCCTGGCTACCGCCCGCGGCAACCTCTGGGAAGGCGCCGTCCGGTCCTCGAAGACCGTCTCGTCGATCCTGGTCTGGCTCAAGTACGTCCGCACCGGACCGGCCGGCGCCCTGCTGATGGTCGGGAAGACGGAGAGGACGCTCAAGCGCAACATCATCGACCCGATCATCGAGATGGTCGGCGTGAAGCGCTGCAAGTACAAGGCCGGGGCGGGCGAGGTCGTCATCTTCGGCCGTACCATCTACGTGGCCGGCGCGAACGACGAGCGAGCCGCCGACAAGATCAAGGGCATGACCCTCGCGGGCGCGTACTGCGACGAGGTCACGACCTTTCCCGAGTCGTTCTTCTCGATGCTCGGCACCCGCCTGTCCGTCGAGGGCGCGCAGTGGTTCGGCACCACGAACCCCGAGGGCCCGAACCACTGGCTGAAGAAGAAGTTCCTCGACCGCGCGAAGCTGCACCTGCGCCGGGACGGCACGGTCGTCGAGTCCACGGACCCGAAGGCCCTCGACCTCCACCGGTTCAGCTTCAGCCTGGACGACAACCCGTACCTCCCGCCGGCCTACGTCGCCAACCTCAAGCTGGAGTACCAGGGCCTCTTCTACCGGCGGTTCGTCCTCGGCGAGTGGTGCCTGGCCGAAGGCATCGTCTACGACATGTTCGACGACACCAAGCACGTCGTCGACACACTGCCCGAGGTCCGGCACTGGATGTGCGTCGGGCTCGACTACGGCACCATCAACCCGTTCTCGGCGTTGCTCCTGGGCGTCGGAGTGGACGACAAGTTGTACGTCGCCTCGGAGTACCGTCACGACTCCCGGGTCGAACGGCGCCAGCTGACGGATGCCCAGTACAGCAAGGCCATGCGGCAGTGGCTGGCCGAGTACGAGCACGGTGGTCAGGTCGGCGTACAGCCACAGTGGATCTTCGTCGACCCGAGCGCCGCCAGCTTCATGACCCAGCTCTGGAGCGACGGCGTCCCCGGCATCGCCAAGGCGAACAACGAGGTGAAGGACGGCATCCGCAGCGTGGGCGTAGCCCTCGGGGCGGACCTCCTCTACATCCACCGGTCCTGCTCCGGCTTGCTCACCGAGCTCCCGTCGTACGCCTGGGACGAGAAGGCGGCGGCCGCCGGCGACGACAAGCCGCTGAAGGTCGACGACCACTCGGTGGACGCCCTCCGGTACGGCCTCCACTCCACCGCCCACGAGTGGCGCGCTCTGATCCGCGCAGACCTGGAGGTGGCAGCGTGATTGTCACCACGGAGCAGGCCCTGGAGAACGCCGCTCGTCTCCTGGACCGAGCCGAAATCGAGCTGACCAACCTCCCGCTGATGAGCCAGCTCGACGCCCTCGCAGACTCCTGGATCCGGCTAGGGCAGCTGCTGATGGAGAAGGAGCGTGCCTAATGGTCGCCTGGTGGTCGTGGGTCCTCACCGCCGTCGGAGTGACCGGGTTGTACTTCGCCGGCCGACGGCGCGCTCTCGGCTGGGCCATCGGGCTCGGCGCTCAAGTCCTCTGGATCGGCTACGCACTGACGACGAAGCAGTACGGATTCCTGGTGTCGGCGGGCGCCTACGGCTGGGTGTACGCGCGGAACTTCCGCGTCTGGCGCTCGGAGAAGGAGCAGGCGTGACGGCCCACCTCGGCCCGGTACCGGGCTTTCCACGCTGGACGGGCGTCAAGGCCGTCATGACGGGCCCGACCAGCGTCCGTGACGGGGCGCTCGTGACGACCGTCGAGGTGAAGGTGACCAAGCGCGCCCGGGCCTGGGCCCGTTGGCGCGCACGCAGGAAGGGAGTTCTTGGTGCCGCTCCCTGAGAAGAACACACCGTGGCCGCCGATCCACCCCGCCATCCGCTGCGACATGGAGGACTGGTCCGCCTGGTTCTCCGCCAACCCGGACAGGCTCGCGTACCGGTACCAGAACCGGGGCGTCCGGTCGTACGCCAACGGCATCCGCGGACCGATCCAGAACAGGCCCTCGCAGTACCGCGGTGGCATCGTCGGAACCGTCGCCCGCTGGTTCTGGGGCCAGCCCACCCCGCTCGGCGAGAAGCGCGCCAACCTCCACATGCCCCTGGCGAGGGACATCGCCCGCACCAGCAGCGACCTCCTGTTCTCCGAGCCCCCCACCCTCAAGGTCGAGAACAAGAAGACCCAGGAGCGCCTCGAAGCGCTCATGGACGTCGGCATGAAGCGCACCCTCATCGCGGCCGGGGAGACGGGGTCCGCGCTGGGTGGTTCCTACCTGCGGATCGTGTGGGACACCGACCTCCGGCCTGGCCCATGGGTCTCGCTGGTCCACGCCGACGGAGCCGCGCCCGAGTTCGTCCACGGCGACATCCTCAAGACCGTCACCTTCTGGACCGTGCTCGCGTCCGACGGGCAAAAGGTCATCCGACACCTGGAGCGGCACGAGCCGGGCCTGATCCTGCACGGCGTCTACGAGGGAACCCCCGAGAACCTCGGCAAGCAGGTGGACCTGACCGCGTTCCCTCAGACCGCGAAGCTCCTGCCGGTCCGAGTCCTTCCGGCGGGGATGGAGCGGCGGCTGGCTGTCTCGTACATCCCGAACACCATGATCGCCCCGGACTGGCTGGACATCCCCGGCGCGGCCGGCCTCGGAACCTCGGACTACCAGGGCGCGGAGACGTTCCTCTCGTCGATCGACGAGGCGTACACGTCCTGGATGCGGGACGTCCGCCTGGCCAAGAGCCGGATCCTGGTGCCGGACGGCTACCTCCAGTCCAACGGCCCTGGCCGCGGGGCTCTGTGGGAGGACCGCGAGGTCATGGTGGGTATGAACATCCCGCCCACAGAGAACGCGGAGATCAAGCTCAACCAGTTCGCGATCCGGCACGCTGAACACCGCTCCACGATCGAAGAGTTGGTCGGGAAGGTCATCAGGAACGCGGGCTACTCCGGCGGGACCTTCGGCGACGACTCCGACGGAGCGGCGGTCACCGCGACCGAGATCAAGGCCCGCAGCGCGCGCAGCATGAGCACCCGGGCCCGGAAGGCCGAATTCTTCGCCGTCGGGATCGCGGACATCGTCGAGACGCTCCTCATCCTGGAAGCCTCTGGCCTGTTCCCCGGCGTCGGCCGCGTCGAGGTGGAACGCCCCGACGTGCAGTTCCAGGACTCCGTGCAGGACGACATCAAGACTCTCGCGGAGACCGCGGAGCTGTTGCGGCGTGCGGAGGCTGCGTCCACCGAGACCCTCGTCGCGATCACTCAACCCGGCCTGGGCGACACGGAGCGGCAGGAAGAGGTCGACCGGATCCTCAAGGAGTCCGGCCGCGCGGTCGCCGACCCGGCCCTGACCGGAGCGGAGGGGGACGCTGATGCCGGTTTCCCCAGCGATGGCGGAGGATCTGGCGCGTGAGGTAGGCCTGCTCTACCAGGACGCCGAGGCGGCCCTCCTGGAGCGCCTGGCGGCCGCCCTGGAGGCGGACATCGAGTCGCCCCGGTGGGCAGAGCTCAAGTTGGCCGCGATCGGCAACCTCCGCACGGCGGTCGAAAGCGTTGCCGACGCGCTCCAGCGGGACACGGACGGGGCCGTACGGCGCGCGCTCGTCGAGGCGTACAACCGTGGCCGGCAGGCAGCCGTCGCCGAGCTCGGCGCGCTCGACATCGGCCGCGAGCTGGTGGCCCGGCAAACCGTGCCGAACGCGCCGGCCGTCGACCGCCTCGCGGCGAGCCTGGCCCGGGACACCCGCCCGGTGTACGCGCGGATCACGCGGGTCGTGATGGACGTGTACCAGCGGATCACGGGCCGGGCGTCGGGGAACGTGCTGCTGGGCACCGTGACGCGGCGCCAGGCCAGCCAGCGGGCGCTGGACCAGTTCGCCGCACGGGGCGTCACTGGGTTCGTTGACCGGTCCGGGCGTAGCTGGGACATGGCGTCGTACGCCGAGATGGCTGTCCGGAGCGTGACGGCCCGGGCCGCGATCGAGGGCCACGTCGACGCCCTTGGGGAGATCGGCGTGGGCCTGGTCATGGTGTCGGATGCCCCGCTGGAGTGCCCGCTGTGCGCGAAGTGGGAGGGCGAGGTCCTCACGCTGTCGGGGCAGTCCGGCCCGCACACGGTGCGTGCGGAGCATGTGGCGCCGCCTGAGCAGCCGCGGAGGGGGCTGCTGCGCAGGCGGGGGCCGGCGCCCACGGTGGCCGTGCACGTTGCGGGAAGCCTCCTTGAGGCCCGGGCGGCTGGGCTGTTCCATCCGAACTGCCGGCACTCCCTGTCTGCGTATCTGCCGGGCGTGAGTACGCGGCCGCCGCACCATGCGACGCCGGGGACGACGTACGCGGACACGCAGCGGCAGCGGGAGATCGAGCGGCACATCCGCCGCTGGAAGCGCACCGCGGCCGCCGCCATGGACGACGACGCGCGTCGGAAGGCGAACGCGAAGGTGCGGCAGTGGCAGGCGGCGATGCGTGAGCACGTGGCCGCGCACGAGCACCTGCGCAGGAAGCCCCAGCGCGAGCAGATCAACTCCGCTCGCTGATCAGACTTCGGCCTGCCAGCTGGCGGGGCGAGCATCACCGATCCGCCAGGCGCGGGTCATCTCTGAAGCGTTCCGCCAGGTGCGGAACGCGAGCACATCCCTTCGGGACCGCCGGGTGCGGCCCGATCCCTTGGTGCCCGCCGGGTGCGGGCGATCACTGCCCTTGGAGGGCGCATGCAGAGGAACACCCTGCCCCGACACCGTCTCGCTGGAGGCGGGTGGGCGCATCCGTACGGCCACGGCCCTTTCTCCCCGTTCCTGTACGCGGACGGAGGGGACGGCGGCGGCTCCGGATCCGGCAGCGGCGACACCGGCGGGACCGGTGAGGGCGGCGACTCCGGCTCGGGAGGCGACGGCGGATCCGGCGACGGAGGCAACTCCGGTGCAGGAGACGGCGGCCAGGGCGGCGGGGGCGCCGCGAAGGACGGCGGGCAGGGCAAGGAGGGCGAGGACGACTCGGCCAAGGTCAAGCGGCTGGAGAAGGAACTCGCCGACGCGCGCCGAGAGGCTGGGAAGTCTCGGAACGACGCGAAGAGGCAGGCCGCGGACGACGCGGTGAAGGCGCTGACGCAGCAGCTCGGGAAGGCGCTCGGGTTCGTCAAGGACGAGACCCCGCCGGACCCGAAGGCGCTCGCCGAGGCCATCACCGCGAAGGACACCACGATCGCCGAGCGGGACTCGACGATCCGGGGACTGAACGTCGAACTCGCTGTGTGGGGCCGGGCGGAGAAGCTCTCCGCCAAGGCCGGCGCGCTCCTGGACTCGCGCGGCTTCCTCTCCGCGATCTCTGCCCTTGACCCCGCCGAGAAGGGCTTCACCACTGCCCTCGACGACGCGATCAAGGCGGCCGTCAAGGAAAACCCCAGCTTCGCCGCCACGGCGCCCGCCGGTAAGAGCGGCGGCGACCTGTCCGGCGGCACCGGCGAAGGCGCCGCCAAGAAGCGCAGCACCTCCCTCTCCGGGGCGGTCGGCGCGCACTACCAGACCTGACCTCAGAGGAGGACCCCGTGCCCGTGACGCTTGCGCAGGCGCAGCTCAACACCCAGGCGGACGTGGATTACGCCGTCATCGACAACCTCCGCCGCTACTCCTGGCTGCTGGACCAGATCGTCTTCGACGACACGGTCACCCCCGGCACCGGCGGCGGGACGCTCACCTACTCGTTCACCCGGCTCACCGCCGCCCGCGCGGCCGCATTCCGCGAGCTAAACAACGAGTACACGACCTCGCAGGCGACCCGCGGGCGCACCTCGGTCGACCTCAAGCCGCTCGGCGGCGCGTTCACCGTGGACCGCGTCCTCGCCAACCTCGGTCAGGCGCAGACCAACGAGGTCACCTTCCAGATGCAGCAGCTCCTCACCGCGGTCCGTACGCGGTTCCAGGACGAGCTCATCAACGGCGACGTCGCCGTCGACGCGAACGGCTTCGACGGCCTCGACAAGGCCCTCACCGGAACCACCACCGAATACCTCCCGGTCAACGAGGGCGTCACCGTCGGATACCTCGACTGGACGCGCGGCACGATCGACACCCAGGCCGAGGCCATGGCCCAGCTCGACATCGTCGACGACTGGCTGTCCCGCGTCGTCCCCTCCCACACGGGCGGTGGCGACCAGGGCGTGCCCGGCGCGCTCCCGCCCGGGGTGAAGGCCATCCTCGGCAACACCAAGAGCATCACCCGCATGCGGGCGCTCGCCCGGTGGGCCGGGATCTACACCCAGACCAAGGACGACCTCGGCCGCCAGATCGAGTACTACGGCCCGTGGGTCCTGCAAGACCTGGGTGACAACGCCACGGGCTCGGGCCCGATCGTCCCGATCGAGACCCGCGACGCGGACGGGGCAGGCGGCGGCGGCAACATCACCAACCTGACCGACCTGTACGCCGCCTCGTTCGGCCTGGACGCGCTGCACGGCGCATCGGTGGCGGGCAAGCCCTTGGTCGAGACGTGGATGCCGGACTTCTCGCAGTCGGGCGCGGTCAAGAGCGGCGAGATCGAGATGGGCCCGGTCGCCGGTGTTCTCCGGAACACGAAGGCGTGCGCGGTCCTCCGCAACGTGAAGGTGGCCTGACCCATGAACGAGTTCATCGTGACCGCCCCTGAGGCGGGCTTCAGCGGCGAGAGCGCCGGCGTCGTCTTCAAGGACGGCGTCGGCCGCGTCACCGACGCGGACAAGCCGGGCCGGGCGGCGATCGAGTACTTCCGTCGCCGCGGCTACACCCTCACGGTCGAGGGCGCCGAGCAGGAGACGCCCGACGAACAGGACGGCGACGAGCCGTTCGACCCGTCCAAGCACAACGCGGACGAGGTCATTGCCTACCTCGACAGCCTCGACAGGGGCACCGAGAAGGGCAACGACGAGTTCGTCCGCGTCATCGTCGCCGAGCTCGGTGGCAAGGCGCGCAAGACGATCACCGACAAGGAGAAGGAGGCGGCGGCATGACGGTGCACGGCGCATACCGCGGGGTCCCCCGCGACGACCTCGCATACCTCAACTCAGCTGGCCGCCCCGACGTCTTCCACCGGGCCAACCTCCCCAGGGTCGGCCTCGACGACGTCGCCGCGCTCGCCACCGGTGTGATGACGTCGGTGGACCTGTGGCTGAACGAGGGCGACCTCGTCACCAACCTCACGTTCATCTCGGCGGCCACGGCGGCCGGCACCCCTACGAACTACTGGTTCGCGCTGTACGACCCGTCGGGTGCGCTGCTGGCGCAGTCCGCGGACCAGCTGACCGCGGCGTGGGCGGCCGACACGGCGAAGACGCTCGCGCTGGCGACGGCTCAGCGGATCACCCGGTCGGGGAAGTACAAGGCGGGCATCAACGTCACCGCGACGACCCCGCCGAGCCTCGTCGGCACGGTGGGCGCGAAGCCTGTCCTCGCCGGGGAGACGAACCTCGCGCAGACGTCGGGCAGCGCGCTGACCGGCACCGCTCCGGCGACGATCGCGACCCCGGCCTTCAAGCGCCAGGTTCCGCTCGTCATCGCGACCTGATCGGAGGTCTGAGCCATGCCGCTCAACGGCACGAAGCTGTCCGTGTCCTTCGACACGATGCAGACGAGCGCGCTGGACCTGGTCACGGGACAGGCGACGGTGGATCTCTTGAAGGAGATCGTCCTCGGCTCGGGGACCAGCTCGGGTCAGGCCGACCGGCTGTTCACTGACCGCCGCACGCTGGCCGCGTCCGCCACGGAGAACCTGGACCTGGCGGCGGTGCTCCTCGACGCGTTCAACGCGACGCTCACGTTCGTCAAGCTCAAGGCGATCCTGATCATCGCGGACTCGGGGAACACCAACAACGTCAACGTCATCCGCGAGGCAACCAACGGTGTCCCGCTGTTCCTGGCGGCCGGGGACGGCGTTCCGGTGCAGCCGGGCGGGATCTTCCTGTGGGTTGCCCCGGGGGCAGGTGTGACGGTGACTCCGAGCACCGGGGACCTGATCACGGTCACCAACTCGGCCGGCGGCACACCGGTGACCTACGACGTGTACCTGCTCGGCACGAGCGCGTAGTCGAGCCATACCGCGACGAGGGAGGCCTACGGGCCTCCCTTTCGCATGTCCAGGAGGAGAACGCCGCGATGGCGAACATCGTCTTCAACATCGCCCTGGGCCGGTTGGCGTACTACACGTCACTGCCCGCCACGAACGACGCACTGATCATGGTGCCGATCGAGACGTCCGGGATCGTCTCCGACGCCACCATGCGCGACTACGACGACCTCAATGCCCTGCTCGCCGGGGCGTCCAACGAGCAGACGACCATGGGCAGGAAGACTTTGTCCTCGGTGACGGCCACGGTCGACGACACCAACGACAGGGTCAACCTGGACTGCGCGGACGTGACTTGGACCGCCGCCACCGGGAACGCGATCAGCGCGGTGGTCATCTGCTACGACCCCGACACCACCGGCGGCACCGACGCGGACCTCATCCCGCTCACGAAGCACGACGTGACGATGACGCCGGACGGGTCGGACTTCACGCTGACCATCTCGGACTTCGCGCGGGCCAGCTCAGCGGCCTGACGGCCGCACTCTGGGGGTGGTGAGTCGTGGCCGTCAGCCTGCGCGGCGCAGCCTCAGCCAACGGCGACGCAGCTACAGCCACGGCCATCACGCCCACCCTCTCCGGGACCTCATGGGCGGCCGGGGACCTCGTCCTGGTCGTCGTCTGCGTCGGCGCCAGCACCAGCTTCACCACGGCTTCCGGCTGGACCGAGCTGCACGACGACGCCAACAGCGGCAGCTCAACGCACACCGGTGCGGTCTTCGCCCGGGTCATGCAGTCCGGGGACACCAACCCGACCTTCACCGCAGGGTCGGCAGGCAAGTGGGCGTGGACCGCCATCGCCCTGTCGCCGGGGGCCGGCGAGGCGATCGCAGTCGACGCGACCGCCACCCCGAAGATCGACACCACCAACTCGGAGACCCACACCCCGAACTCCGCGACGGCCGTCGCAGGCTCGGTGGCGAGCGTGGTCCTGGCCGCGTCCCGCGCCAACTTCTCCAGCACCACGGCCATCACCACGACGCCGCCGACCAACTGGACCGAGCCCAGTGGCGGCGACACCTCCACTGCGGTTGGTGCCACCAGCGGTCTCCGGCAGGTCTCCACCAGCGTCTCGTACCGGCTTGCTCAGTCCGGCACCATCAGCCCTGGCGCAGCGACGATCCGCCAGGCCGCGGCCTTCGGCACGGTGGCGAACCTGTACCAGGTCCTCGTCGCCGCCACGGTGTCCAACAACCAGAGCCTGAGCACCGCATCGGAGACCGATGCCGGGCAGAGCCTGACCCGGGCCAAGACCAGAGCCCTCGGGACTTCAGCGGAGACCGACGGTGCGCAGGCACTGTCCCGGCGCAAAACCCGCGTCCTCACGACCTCGGCAGAGTCCGCTACCAGCCAGACCCTGGCGAAGACGAAGAGGCTTACGCTCGGGGTCGCCGCAGAGACGTCTGCGGGGCAGCCGCTGATGTCGCCCGGCACGACGGCGCCGCTGGTCCTGGCCTCCGAGGCCGCGGCCGCGCAGCCGCTCGCGAAGGTCAAGCGGGTGGCGCTCGGCACTGCGAGCGAGTCGTCTGCTGCGCAGACGCCCGGCCGCGTCCGGGCCCGCGCGCTCGCCCCGGCAGGGGAGACCACGTCCGCGCGCCCGCTCGGGCAGGCGAAGGCCGCAGCACTCGGCACGGCCGCCATGGCCGAGTCGGGTCGGGTGCTGACCGGCCGTAAGAGCGTGGTGCTCGGTGTGGCGGGCGAGTCGGCCGCGACGCAGTCTGTCGTGCGCCGGAAGACGCTCGCGCTCGGGCCTTCGGGGGAGACGGCGGCGGCCCTGCTGCTCGCTCCGGCGTCCAGCCTGGTCGCGGCGGAGGAGAGCAGCACAGCGCGCGTCCTGGACCGCTTGAAGACCCGTGCGCTGCCCCGGGCGGGCGGGACGGAAGAGGTCCGGCCGCTCGGCCGGGCCAAGGCCCTGGCACTCGGTCCGGCGGTCGAGTCAGCCACTGTCCGGCCTCTGGCGGGAGGTCGGATCCGGGCCTTGGCACCGGCCGTGGAGCTGTGGTCGGCGCAGTTCCTCGGCCGGACACGGGCCCGCGCACTGCCTCCGGCGAGCGAGCAGGACCAGGCGGTCGGCCTGATCCCCATCTCGGCTGGCGCCCTGGCGACCGTCGAGGAGACGGACACGGTTCGGCCCATGACCGGCCGTAAGACGCAGCCGCTGCCGACCGTCAGCGAGGTAGGGGCTGCGCAGTCGTTCACGGGCCGCAAGTCCCGGGCGCTCACCAACGTGGTGGAGACCGCGACCGCGCGTCCCCTCTCGGGCGGGAAGCGGGCCAGCCTCACAGCCGCTGCCGAACTCGCGGAGGCGCAGCGGCTCCTCAGTCCAGGCGCCCTCGTCGCGGCCGCGGAGGCCATCGCGGCACTACCGCTGACCGCCGCGAAGTCCCGGGTGCTCGGCACGGCAGTGGAGGCCGGCGCCGCCCTTCAGGTCGGCACGCAGTCCCTGCTTCTGCTCGGACGCGCCGTCGAGGTAGCAGACGCGCAGACCATGGGCCGTCGCCGGGCGCGCGTCCTGGCGGTGGCGGTCGCCGCCGACGCCGCGCAGCCCCTCCGGGGGACGAAGGCGCGCGCCCTCGTCCCGGCGGGCGAGATGTCGCGGGCCCTCATCGGCCCGCGGGTGCGGCTCACGCCGACGGTCGAGCGCGGCCAGGCGCTCGCTCTCACGGGGAGTCGCCAGCGGCCGGCAGACCGGCTCGATCCGCATACGTCTGGTCCCGTGCTCACGGCGAGCACGTTGGGGCCGGCCCTGACGACGTCCGGCAGTGGGCCGCGGCTGACGGCTAGGAACGGAGGCTGACATGCCCGACGTGGGGGACCTCGTCACGGCAACCCTGACCGTGGACCCGTACGACGGGAGCACCGCGGCGAGCCTGCTGGTGACGCGGCCGGACGGCACGACAACCTCACCGGTCGTCACCGGCTCGGGCGGCGGGGCGACCTGGACGGCTCCAGTGCTGTACACCCTGGCCGGTGTCTGGCGGCTGAAGTGGACCGTCACAGGGACCGGGGCGGGTGTGGAGGGTCAGCAGGTCGCGGTGGCTCCGGCCCCGGATGCCGCCTTGGACCGCTCGTACGCGACGAGCACCGACCTGGCGAACTACCTGCGGGCAGCGCCCCCGTTGAACGCCGACAAGCTCCTTGCGGAGGCCACGGTCCTGTTGGACTCGCGGGTCTTGCGCTACTGCGTGTACGACGTCGACGCCGAGGGACTGCCGACGGACAGCGTGGTGGCCGCTGCGTTCGCGCGCGCCGTGTGTGCGCAGGCGCGATGGTGGGACGAGCTCGGCGGCTCGACGTCCGGGGCGGACAGCGCGGGTTGGGGAACCGTGAAGATCGGTTCGGTGCAGCTGTCCCGCTCCGTGACCTCCGTGTCCGGGGCCGACTCGCCTGCTCAGCAGATCGCCCCAGGGGTGTGGGACGAGCTGAGGGACCCGGAGCTCACCCCGGACAAGTTCGTGATGGGGGTGATCGGCTCGTGAACCTCCCGGCATCACTGCTCCGCCACGAGGTGACCGTGGAGCCCTACGAAGGCGACTCCGCAGTCGGCCCGCTGTACGGCGCCCCGGTCACGGTGCGGTGCTTTCTTGAGGAGAAGACGCGGCGCGTGCGCGCGCCGGACGGCCGCGAGGTTGTCTCCTCGTCGACGTTCTACTGCCGCCTCGACGCCGTCGATGCACTGCCTGAGTCCCGCGTGAGCCTGCCCGGCGGACGCCAGACCACGGTGATCGACCAGGCCCGGCACGACGGCGGCGGTCTCCCCACCCCGGATCACCTCGAAGTCCAGCTCGTCTAGGAGGCCACCGTGCAATACACCAGCTTCCGCTTTGAGGGCCGCCGTGCGTGGACGTCGCGTGGCCGGCGCCTTCAGTCCGAGGGCCTGCGGCGCGGCCTGGAGCATGTCCTCGCCGAGTCCCGAAAGATCGTGCCCCTGGAGGAGGGGACCCTCGAACGCTCCGGCCGCGTCGATGTCGACGGCCTGGATGGCGCCGTGTCGTACGACACGGTCTACGCCCGCCGCCAGCACGAGGAACTGACCTGGAAGCACCTGCCTGGCCGGACCGCGAAGTACTTGGAGATCCCGATGAACCGGGAGCGGGACGTCGTCCTCCAGCTCATGGCCACGCCGCTACGGAGGTGGCTGCGTGGCTGACCTCCTGGACGGCCTCGCCCGCCACCTCCAGGCCAAGAGCCTGGTGTCCTACAAGCCGACATCGGCCGACGGCGACTGCTTCCTGGAGAACATGCCGCCCAGCCCCGACGTAGCGATCGTCTTGACGATCTACGACGACGGCCGTGAATCAGACAGCCTGCTCGGCTACGACGAGCCACGCGTCCAGGTCCGCGTGCGTGGCACCCAGGACCCGCGGGTCTCCCGGCAGATGTGCCAGGCCATCCGCAGCGAGCTGCACGGGCTCGGCCCGGTGACGCTCCCGGACGGGACCGAACTGATCCTGTCCGTCGCGCTCCAGAACGCGGCAGCCTCTCTCGGCGCGGACGAACTCGGCAGGCACGAGCACGTCGCGAATTTCCGCATGGAGCACCGCGCGGTGACCGAGCACCGCGTCTGACCCTCACCCCAGTCCAGCCCGAGCGACGACCGCTTCGGGCATTTCGTCATGCCCGGAGGAGTCATGGCACTTCAGAAGTACAACGCCCGCGACGTCGAGTTCCAGGTCGAGGACTTCGCCTCGCCTGGCACGTGGATCGCGATCGGCGGTCTCGACACCTTCACCAAGGGCCACAGCGAGGAGACCACCGACACCACGACCTTCGCATCCCAGGGGCAGGAGGAGTCCCAGAAGATGCAGATCGGCAAGACCTTGGGTCTCCAGGGGAAGCGGCTGCGCGACAGCATCACCGGGGCCGGAGACCCGGGGCAGGCGAAGGTGGAGGGGCTGAACGAGCGGCTCGGCGAGGAGTCCCTCGGCCGGATCCGCTTCTCGCACAAGAACGACACCACGTGGACCGTGTGGACCGCGCGGGTCAGCCTCGGGGATCAGGGTGGCGGCAACAACGACAAGGTGAGCTGGGAGGCCACCTTCACCCGGTCCGGTGCCGAGACCACGGCGGCCAAGCCGTGACGGCCCGCCAGGCCTCCGCCGGGCAGTCCTGGGACGACTTCTGGTCCGAGGTCTCGAAGGGCGATACCGAGGTCATCCGCGGTGTCGAGGTCCGGGTGCCCACCGACATGCCGCTGATCGTCGAGCGGCGCGTCGAGGAACTCCAGGACTCCTCCCGGCAGGAGGACGTCGAGGAGCTCGTGAAGCTCGTGTTCGGCACCGACTGCATGGAGCAGTGGCGAGAGAACGGCATGGGCCTCAAGGAGTTCCAGACCGTCCTCACCTGGGGCCTCGCGCACGCTGGCGGACGCAAACTGACCTTCGCCGAGGCGTACGACCTCGTTCAGAAGGGCGAGGGAGCGGGCGGGGGAAAAGCACCGACGCCGAACCGAGCCGCACGTCGGTCGCAATCCGCCGCTGGTGGTGGGCGCTCGAAGCCGACTTCGCGCGCGAGTACCGCCTCAGCCCGGAAGAAATCGCGGGCCTGACCCGGCGCCGCTTCTACGCGCTGATCGCCGGCCTGTCCCCGGAGTCGATGTGGCGCCGCCTCGCAGGCGACGAGATCACGATCATCGACGACTCCGACCAGGTCCGCGCCGCCCTGCACTCCTGATCCACGACAACTGAACAGCGATGGGGGGTGCTTCACGTGGCCCTCACGATCGGCGAGCTCGTCGGGTACATCCGCGCGGACGACTCCGGCATGCGCCGCGGCCTCGACGACGCCGAGTTGCGCATGCGGGGCTTCCAGCGGGACGCCGAGGGGCGGCTGCGGCGGCTCAACGGCCGATTCGCGAGCGCGGGTGAGGCGGCCGCGCTCGGGTTCGGCCGTGCCGACCGTGAGGGCCGTCGTCTCAGCCTGTCCATCGGCCGGATCGGCAGCATGGCCGGGACGCTGGGGTCGGTCGTCGCCCAGGCCGGGCTCATGGCCCTGCGGGTGGGCGCGATCGTTCCCGCGGCTGCGGGGGCTGCGGCGGCCCTCGCGAACATTGCGCCGGCGGCTGCGGTCGGGGCGACGGCGGTCTTGGCGCTCGCTCAGGCCACGGCCGCCTTCAAGATCGGCACCTCCGGTATCGGGTCGGCGATCGGCGCCGCCTTCAAGGGCGCCGGTGCGGCGGCCGGCGGGGCAGCTTCCGGTGCGAACGGTGCCGCGGCGGCACAGCAGGCCCTCAAGGACGCGGTCAAGCAGGCGGCTGAGGCCAACGCGCAGGCCGCGCGCCGGGTCAAGGACGCCGAGCGGAGCCTCTCGGACGCGCAGAAGGAGGCGCGGGCTGCTCAGCTCGCCCTCAACGACGCCCGCAAGCAGGGTGCCCGGGACCTGGAGGACCTCAACAACCAGCTCGCGACCGCCGAGCTGGACCAGAAGGACGCGATCAACGACGTCGAGGACGCCCAGAAGGCCCTCGATGAGGCCCGCAAGGGCGACAGCACTGCCGAGGAGATCGAGCGCGCGCAACTGGCGTACGACCGCGCCGTCCAGCGCCTCAAGGAGCAGCGCACCGAGACGGACCGGCTGCGCGAGGACACGGAGAAGGCCAACAAGGCCGGCGTCGAGGGCACTGACGCGGTCCGGGATGCGCACGCACGGATCGCGGACACCCAGCGCGAGGTCGGCGACCGTGAGCGGGACCTGGCGGACGCCCGCCGGGAGCAGGCGAAGACCGCGGCGGACGGGATCGAGCAGGTCCGCCGGGCTCAGGAGGCCCTGAACCAGGCGATGGCCGGGGGCGGGGGTGGCGGAGGCGGCGGGATCGATCCGTTCGCCGAGGCCATGGCCAAGCTGGCCCCGGCCGCCCGCGAGTTCGTGTACGCGGTGATCGCGCTGAAGCCTGCCTGGGATGCGCTGCGCCTGGACGTGCAGCAGCACCTTTTCCAGGGGCTGGCGCAGGACCTGACCACAACGGCCCGAAGCGTGCTGCCCGTCCTGCGGACGGGACTGGTGGGTTCGGCGGACGCTCTCAACGCGATGGCGCGGGGAGCGCTGGCGTCGGCGAAGGAGCTGGCGACCTCCGGGACCCTCGGCCGGGCCATGGCCTCGGCGAACGCCGGTCTGCACAACCTGTCGGGGATCCCGGGCATCGTCGTGACTGCCTTCGGGCAGCTCGCGGCAGCGGCCGGGCCCTCCTTCGACCGTCTGACGGCAGCGGCCGGAACGGCTGCGGCAGACATCGGTGACCGGCTCGGCGCCGCGTTCGAGTCCGGCCGGCTCGAGGACGCCATCGAGACGGCGGTCAGCCTGATCGGTGACCTCGTCGACGTCGGCGCGAACGTCGGGAGCATCCTCGGCTCGATCTTCTCGGCGGCTCAGGTCTCCGGCGGGGGCTTCATCAACACCCTCAAGGAGATCACCGGGGCACTGGCGGAGGCGTTCGCGTCGCCGCCGGTGCAGGCCGGGCTGCAAGCCCTCTTCGAGACCATGGCGACGCTCGCCCGGACCGCGGCGCCGCTCCTCGGCGAGGCCCTGAGCGTGATCGGCTCCGTTCTGGCGGAGCTGGGGCCGCCCGCCGAGGTCCTGATCCAGGCGCTCGGGGAGGCCCTCCAGCCGATCATCGAAGCGCTGTCCCCGGTCTTGGTCCAGGCGGCCGATGCCGTGGGTGCGCTCGTGGTCGCCGCGTCGCCCTTGCTGCCCGTGATCGGCCAGCTCGTCGCCGACCTGCTGCCGCTGCTGACGCCCCTGCTCAAGGGGGCGACGGACATCTTCGTGGGCCTGACTCCGGTGGTCCAGCAGGTCGCGGACCTGCTCGGCAGCGGCGCCCTGGAGCCGGTGGTCACAGCCTTGAGCGAGGCTCTGACCGAGCTGGTTACTCAGGCCGGTACGCAGTTCCTCAACTTGGTTCTGTTGCTGCTGCCGGAGATCCCGAAGCTGACTCCGCTGCTGTTGGAGTTGGCCCGCTCAGCAGCTGAGATCCTCACGTCGCTGACGCCGCTGCTGCCGTCGTTGGTCATGCTCAGTCAGACCGTGGCTACGCAGCTGCTGCCTGCGCTGATCCCGTTGATCCCGCCGCTGATCCAGTTGACGATCTTGTTCGTTCGGTTGGCGACCGAAGTCCTGACCAAGGCCGTGATCCCCGCCCTCGGTCTGGTGATCAAGTTCCTGGCTGGCATGCAGCAGGCGTTCCAGCCCGGCATCGACGCTGTGAAGTGGCTCGTCGACAACACCATCCGACTCTTTGAGTGGCTGTCGGACGTGCTCGTGGGGCACAGCATCGTCCCCGACATGATCAAGGCGATCGTCGCCGTGTTCGCAGGCCTCCCGGGACGGGCCGCGACGGCGCTCATCAACCTGGGTCCGAGGATCGTGGGGGCAGCTTCCAACGCCCTGAGCTCCATGGTGTCGTCGATCCGGTCCGGACTCAGCACAGCCGTCTCCTGGGTCAGGGGCCTGCCCGGGCGGGCCCGAAGCGCACTCGGCAGCCTCGGCAGCTTCCTGAGGCCCTCCGGACGCAGCCTGATCCAGGGCTTCATCGACGGCATCAAGTCCATGATCGGGAGCGTCCGGAACGCGGCCAGCAACGTCGTCTCCGCAGCACGCGACTACTTCCCCTTCAGCCCCGCCAAGGAAGGACCGTTCTCCGGCCGCGGCTACACCTCATACTCCGGCCGTGCCCTCATTCAGGGCTTCCAGGACGGAATCCGCGACCAGCTTCCTTCTCTGGAAGAGCAATTGCGGCTCCTGCCGAGTCTGCCCGCCATGGAAGTCCCTGCCTTCGCCTCGGACGCCATCAGCGCACCGAATCCGATGGGGGCGGCGACCGTCGCGGAGCAGTCGGACCGGCCGCTCGTGCTCAAGGTGGAGGACGGTGGCATGGGCCGCTTCGAGACCGTCTTGACCTACATGATCCGTAATCACGTCAAGGTCGCCGGAGGCGGCAGTGTCCAGGCCGCGTACGGCAGTAGCTGAGACCGGATGAGGAGGTGGACAGGTGGAACTCGATCTGCGGGGTGAACTCCAGATCGGCGGTGTGTGGGTGGACGCCACGGGCAACATGCTCAAGCGTCAGGCGCTCACCCACACCCGCGGCCGCCAGGACCAGGGCGACCGCGTGGACCCCTCCACGTGCCGCCCGATGCTGAACAACACCAACGGGCAGTTCAGCTACGACAACCCGATGTCGCCGTACTACGGCTCGTTCGGGCGCAACACTCCCTTCCGCCTTTCCCTGCGGGCTGGATCCCCGGCTCTGGAGATCCCCGAGAACGGCGGGGACGCGTCGACTCCCGACACAGCCGTCCTCGACGTCACCGGGGACATCGACGTACGCGTCGACCTCACCCTGCTCAACTGGCTGGCTCCCGACGCGAACACCCTCGGCGTCTTCGACCTGTTCGGGAAGTACAGCTCCGGCGGCCGGTCGTGGCTGCTCGGCACAGTGGACAGCCTCCTGTTCTTCCGCTGGTCGCAGGACGGCACCAACGTCCTCCAGGCCAACTCGACGGTTCCTCTGCCGATCCCCGCCGGCGGCCGCCTCGCGATCCGGGCCACGCTGGATGTAGACAACGGCGCCTCCGGCCGCACGATCACCTTCTTCACCGCACCGACCCTGGCCGGCCCTTGGACCCAGCTGGGCGCGCCGGTCGTGCAGGCGGGCACCACATCCATCGCGAACACGTCCACTCGCGTCGCGGTGGGCGACGCGAGCGACTTCACCTTCACCGATGCCGTGGGACGCATCCACAAGGCGGAGATCCGCAACGGGATCGGCGGCACAGTGGTCGCGAACCCGGATTTCACCATCCAGGCCGAGGGCGCGACCAGCTTCGTGGACGGCGCCGGCCGGACGTGGACCGTCGCCGGGGCCGCCTCCATCACGAATCGCCGCACCAGGCTGTCCCACGAGCTGGCCGCACAGCCGGTCCGTTGGCACCCCTCCGGCAAACACGTATGGGTGGAAGCCCAGACCGCGGGCATCCTCCGCCGGCTCAGGCGAGCCAGCACACCGCTGGACAGCACTCTGCGCAGGCGCATCCCCTCCGGGAGCCCGCTCGCCTACTGGCCGATGGAGGACGGCTCTGCCGGCACCCAGTTCTACAGCCCGATCCGAGGCGTGCGACCACTGCGGATGAAAGGCATGTCACCGGCCTCCGACGACTCGTTGGCGGGCTCGTCTGCGCTGGCCTCCGTCCGCAGCCTGGCCACGATGTTCGGGACGGTCCCCGCTCCAGCGGTCGCGGCGACCTCGTGGCACTGCGAGTTCATCTTCCGTACGGACGCGCCCTCCGCCCTGCGCACCGTCCTGTACTTCTCCAGCACCGGCACCGTGCAGTCGTGGCGGCTGATGCTCGACTCCGGCGGCGCACAGATCTTCGGCTACGACGGCGACGGCAACACCGTCACCTCCCAGATCACCAACCTCCTGGGAATCGGCGTATTCGGCGCGTGGACCCGCTGGCAGCTGTACGCAACGCAGAGCGGCGGCACCGTCAACTACACGATCCGATGGGTCCCCATCGGCGGCGTGGGCGGTCAGGTCACCGGCAGCTACAGCGGCACCGTCGGCAGGATCACCGGAGTCCAGTCTCCCGACACCGGCTGGGCAAGCGAACTGGACGGCCTCCTCCTCGGTCACATCAGCGTGTTCACCACGGCCAACACCACCATCTACAACAACGCCGACCTCGGGTTCGCAGGCGAGACCGCTGGCACGCGCATGCAGCGTCTCGCCACGGAGGAGTCCCTGCCAGTCACCGTCTGCGGTGTGGTGTCCGAGCAGGAGGAGGTGGGGCCGCAACGGCCCGACGCCATTCTCAGCCTGCTGGAGGAGGCCGCAGACGCTGACGGCGGGATCCTGTACGAAGACCGAGAGCAGCCCAAGCTGCGGTACCGGGACCGGGCCGGCATGTACAACCAGACCCCGGCCCTCGTCCTCGACTACACCGCCCCCGGCCTGGCGCCCCCGCTGGAGCCCACCGGGGACGACGACGCGACGAAGAACGACGTCACCGTGACCCGGGCCAACGGCTCGTCAGCGCGGGCATTCCTCGAGGCAGGGGCGATGTCCGTCCAGGCCCCACCGAACGGGGTGGGCCCGTACCCGGCGTCGGTGACACTGAACCTGGCTTCGGACGACCAGGCCGAACCGATCGCGAACTGGCTGATGTGGCTAGGCACCTACGAGGGCCGCCGCTATCCGCAGGTCCGGGTGATGGTGCACAAGGCGCCGGCTGCCGTGGTGGACCAGATCCTGGCTGTGGATGTCGGGGACAAGATGGTCATCACGAACCCTCCGCCGTGGCTTGCCCCGGGGGACGTCGAGCTGATCGTGCAGGGCTACGAGGAGACGTTCGACGAGCACAGCTGGGACATCGTCTTCAACTGCACTCCGGGGCGCCCGTGGACGGTCGCCGAGGTGGCGGACATCCCGCTCGCCTGGGTGGACACCGACGGCAGCGAGCTCGCCTCGGCAGCAACCAGCACTCAGACGACGCTGGACGTCCTCTCCACCGCGAGCGTGCCCTGGAACACCGCTTCGTCCGAGACACCGTACGACTGGCAGGTGGGCGGGGAGGAGGTACGTGTCGCTGCGGGCGGCAAACTCGTCAATGCCAACCCCTTTTTCGACACCAACATCACCAGCTGGTCGGCTCAGAACGGCAGCATCAGCCGGAGCACCGCGGTCCTCCACCCGCAGGCCGCCGGCTCGATCTTCATCACCCCCAACGGCAGTTCCTCCGAGGGCGGCGCCATCTGCGCACTCACCCCGGTCGGCAGCATCATCCCTGGCGCCTCCTACGTCGTGAGCATGTGGGCCTACAGCCCGGGCGGCTGGTCCAACCTCCAGCCCGCTGTGGACTGGGCGACGTCGGCTGGCACTTACATCAGCACCGGGTTCAGCGCAGGATTCGCTGTCCCGGCCGGACGGTGGACGTACCTAGAGCAGACGTTCGTGGCACCGGCGACGGCGTCCCGGGCGAATGTGCGCGCGCGTCATGCGGGCACACCAGGGGCAGGACAGACGTGGTTCGCGTGGGCGGTCCGCATTACCCAGGCCAAGGCGGGTTGGTTGCACGATGCGTTCGGCCGGACTCTGACCGACTCCTGGGGCAACGCCGAGTCGGGGCAAGCCTGGACGAACACCGGCACGGCGGCGGACTTCGATGTCACCTCCGGGTACGGGTCGCACACGCTGCCCGCGACGAGCTCGCCGAGGACGTCGACGGTCGCCGTGGTCCACCCGGACTGGGACGTGTACTGCGACATCACCACCAGTGCCCTGGCCACTGGCGCCTCGCTGTACGGCTCCGTGGTGACCCGCTGGACCAGCGACGCCAACCTGTACATGGCGCAGCTGGACTTCAACACCTCGAACGGCGTCGTGCTAACGATCCGCAAGAGGGTGGCGTCTTCGGAGACCGTCCTGGGGACGTACACGACCGGCCTCACCCACGTCGCCGGGACCTTCGTCCGCGTGCGGTTCCAAGGCACCGGCACCACGTTGCGTGCCAAGGCGTGGCTGGCGTCAGCTCTGGAGCCACCCGCCTGGCACCTCCAGGTCACCGATAGCTCCCTCACCGCGGCCGGGTCCATCGGTATGCGCTCGGTCTCCGTGGCCGGCAATACGAACACGAACCCGCAGCTCCGCTACGACAACCTCAACCTGATCAATCCTCAGGCCCTGTCCGTCGATCGGTCCCGCAACGGCATCGTGAAAGCACAGGTTGCCGGTGAGGATGTCCGGCTTGCCCATCCCGCCATCGTCGCCCTGTAAGGAGGCCGACCTGTGCCTGATGTTGTGCCTCCGGGCAGCAGAATCACCAGCAATCTGCTCACCTACCGGTCGCCGTACGTAGTCGCTTCCGGGAGCTTGACCAGCAACTCTCCGACGATCGGTAGCTCGACCGAGGTCACCATCGTCACCACGTCCAGCGCCACGCTCACCGCGGGCAGGGCGTACAGGTTCTGGTTCTTCGGCCTGGTCCAGCACAACACCGCGTCGCTCGTCGACCTGGTCTATCTGCGACTGCGTCGGGGCAGCAACAACGGCTCGATCCGCGACATCCGCTCCGTTCTCGTCGCCAACCGGGGCACCGCCAACCGCAACATCGCCGTCGACGAATCCGTGCTCGCCACCCCGGCCGCCACCATCACGGACACGGTCATCCTCACTGCGGCCTGGGACTCCAGCAGCAGCGCGACGTTCACGTTCGCTGCCACCTCCGGCACTCCGGCACTGCTCGTCATTGAGGACGTCGGACCCGCTTCGGACTATCCCAACATCGGGACTTTCTGACCCCTCTTCAGCCCTGCGCCGTGCGGTGCGGGGCTTCTTCACGCCCTGGAGGCGCTCATGGCTGTAGAGATCCATCCCGCGACGGCCGCGATGCTGCGGAACTTCCGCTTCGACCACCTGCCTGAACACCTCCAGGCGGTAAGCCGGCCGTTCCACGACCTGGCGCACCAGCTCGCGGAGACGCTGACCGGGCCGGAGGTGACGAAGGCCCTCGACGACCTGTGGAAGGCGAAGAACTGGGCGGTTCTGGCCGCGAGCACAGCGGCCCTCGAGGGAGCTCCGCCCGCGCCGAGGAGCCCGGTGGTCGGCGACGTTGTCCTGGTCCCGGTCGACGCGGCTGGGAACAACGGCTCTACGGAGGCTCCCGCCGTCGTCACCCGGGTCTGGTCGGCGACCACAGTCAATGTCCGCGTGCTGCTCGACGGCGACGCCGTGGTCTGGCGTACGTCCGTCGTCTACCGCGACACCTTCGACGGCATCGAGGGGACACCCGCGGTGTGGACCTGGCCGGGGCGGTCGTGATGAGGCTGGTCACGCGCGCTCAGTGGGGCGCGAGGCCGTCGAAGTACGCACTGGCCTACATCGGATCGACACTGGGCGTGAAGGTCCACTACGAGGGCAGCTACGTCGCCAAGAGCCGCGCGGCCGCGGATGCGCACAGCGCCTGTGCTGGGAGGATGCAAGACATCCAGGTCTCGCACCTCGCGAACACCCGCGAGGACTACAGCGACATCGCGTACAACGCGCTCGTCTGCCCGCACGGCTACGTGTACGAGGGCCGCGGGCTTCACCGTCGGACCGGCGCCAACGGCACCGCGACGCTCAACCTGCGGCACTACGCGGTGTGCGCGATGCTCGGGAACTCCGGCCTGGTGCAGCCGACGGACGCCATGCTCGACGGCCTGGTGGACGCGATCCAATGGCTCCGCAACGGCGGAAGCGCCGGAACCGAGGTCGCCGGACACCGCGACGGCTACGCGACTTCCTGCCCGGGCGATCCGCTGTATGCCTGGGTGCGGGCCGGCGCGCACCGGCCGGACGGCGAGAGCTCGCAGGGCGGGACGGGCGGCGAGACCACGGGCGGGACGGGGCTGGCGCGCTACCAGGTCACGATCAACGGGCTGCGGTACGGCTACGGGGCGTCTGGTGCGCACGTCACGACCGTCGGCAAGGCCTTGGTCGCGAAGGGCTACGGGCGGTTCTACGCGGTCGGTCCTGGGCCGGAGTGGACGGACTCCGACACCAGGGCGATGCAGGCCTTCCAGCTGTCGCTCGGCTACAGGGGCACGGCGCCGCACGAGGACGCGGACGGGGTGCCCGGGCCCGTGAGCCTTCAGCAGCTGCTCGGCACGCTGCCCGGCAAGCCGACGTCGAGCGTGCCGCCGTACCCGGGTCGGTCCGCCTTTGTCCTCGGCAAGTCCAACCCCGCGGTCACGACCCTGGATGGGGGCCTGGTCCGGCGCGGCTTCACCCGCCACCACGCAGGCCGGGTGTACGCGCCAGGCCCGCTGTTCAGCGAGAACACCCGGCGGAACGTCGCCGACTTCCAGCGCTCCGTGGCCTCCCTCGCCGGGGACGCGGACGGCTACCCGGGGCCGCTCACCTGGCGGCTCCTCCTTTCCTGAAAGGCAGGCACACCATGAGAATCTCCAGCATCGCCAAGAGCATCGTCGGTGGCGTGGCCGCTGGCGCCACCGCTGCGGTGACGGCCGTCCAGGACGGTGTCCTCACTACCGGGGAGGGCGTGACCATCGTGCTCGCCGTGCTCGGGGCATGGGGGATCGTCTACGCGGTCCCGAACCGGACGGGCGCCTGACCGGTGACTGGTCCTGTCCCGGACCCGGGCGTCTACATCAGCTCAGCGCAGATGTACACCGAGCTGAGAGGCCTGAGTGATGGTGTGACCCGGGTCGAGACGAAGTTGGACGGCATCGCCCAGGGACTCACGGAGCTCGGGAAGGATGTGTCCGACCACGAGACGCGTATCAGGACCCTGGAACGTGCCCGGTGGCCGCTACCAACGATCGGGGCGCTGGCGGGCGTTGCAGGTGCTGCTACAGGCGTGATCGCCCTTCTCGCACGATGATCTGGCCCCCTTCCGCCTTCGGGCGGGAGGGGGCTTTCGTCACGTCCGGGGTCAGGCCAAGGCTTCGATCGCCCGAAGGATCAGCGCCCGGGCGTCGGCGCCGTACACGGCCATGGCTCGCAGACGGTCGAACGTCTCCAGGTACTGGGTGATCTCGCTGGGTTGGGTCACGTTCACCTCGGCGGACACCAGCTCGACGGAGACGAGGCGGTCGTCGAAGACGTGGAAGGTCTCCTCCGGCCAGTGCGTGCGCCGGGCGCTCATGGGGATGATGCCGAGGGACACCGCGGGCAGGGCGCCGGCGGTAAGGAGGTAGCCGAGCTGCGCGGCCATAGCGTCTGGGTCGGCGATCTGGCAATGGAGCACGGTCTCTTCGATAACCACGACGAAGCGGTGGCCCTGCTCGTGGACGATGCGGGACCGCTCGACGCGGGCCCGGGCAGCTGCGGCGCTGTCGTCGACATCCAGGCCGTGAACGCTGGCGGCGATCTGGAGGACGGCGAGGGCGTAGCCCTCGGTCTGAAGCAGGCCGGGGACGAGCCCGGCGGAGTACATGCGGTGGGACTCCGTCTCGCGGAAGGCCTGAACCCGGCTTTCCTGGATGTGGCGCAGGCCGGCGCGGACCTGGTCTCGCCACTGCCGGTACATCGACTCTGCGCTGATGGACTGCACGACGAGATCCTGCGCCTGGTCGTCGGCGTGGGTGGCGTGGCACCAGGCGCGGATGTCGTTGGCCGATGGCCCGGTCAGGGCGTTCTCGATGCGGGAGGTCTTGGAGTAGTGCCAGCCGCACGCGGCGGCCAGCTGCACGACCGTCAGGCCGGCTTCCCTGCGGAGGTCGCGTAGCCGGTGGGCGACGGCTTCACGCGCGGCCTGAGCGGAGGAGGACGGCGAGGCGGGCATGAGCTGGCGGCCGGTGCTTTCTGGTCAGTGGATCTCGTATTGAGCGTGAGGGATGGCGCGGGCCCACACGGCGTCGAACGCCTCGGAGCACAGCTTCACCGCGGCCGGGTTGTCGTCGACCTGGTGGCCGACCATGGCGCCGTTGCCGGAGAAGTAGCCCCAGCGGATCACCTGGTCGTCGAAGAGCCAGAAGTCGTTGCCGGGCAGGGCGATGTCCGAGGCGCGGCGGCGGGGCAGCCAGCGGACGTCCTCGCCCGCCAGCACGTTGACGACTGTGGAGGCGTGCTCGTAGCGGATGTAGTCGGAGACGGGCTCGGAGATGATGCGGGCCCGCCGCACGGCGACACCGCGCTGCCGGGCCTGGGAGACGAGGTCGACCCAGGGGGCCCAGTCCGGTGAGGTGGGGTCGAGGTCGAGCTGTCCGGTCTCCAGCCAGGCCCGGAAGTCGTCGGCTTCGGCGGCGACTCCGTATTGGTCCCGCATCTCGAGGTGGACCGCGCTGCGGGTGCAGGCGGCCAGGAGGTCAGCGGTCGTCGGTTCGCTCGACGGCATCGCACGCCTCCCTGATCATCTGCGCCATCCTGGCGGGGATCCGGATGACGGCCTCGTCGTCCGGGATCCCGACCGCATGCCCCGGTACCTCGAACCGCGCGCACTCCGCCTCCAGTTCGGGGCCCGGCTTCCAGCCCTGGAAGACGAGTTCCTTCTTCTCCTGGTCGACCCACACGGTGGGTGAGTCCGCGGTCTTCGTGTCCGGGTCGATCCCGATAAACCGTAGCGGCACGTCCGTCTCCGTCCTCGCGATGTGCAGTTCTTTGCGTCACCGTCGCTCCGGAGAGGCTCGCTGGTCAAGGGGTCGAACTGGTCAAAACAGCTGACAGAAAACCCTTCCTGCAAAGATCTGCACATTACTGGCTGTGGTGCACATTGCGCTCCTAGCGTCGGTGGATACGACGAAACCCCGGCGAGGCGGCGGAGCCTCCCGGGGCATGGCCGACTACGAGGAGTCGACATGCCGCACGCTACAGCTTCGGACCTCAGTACGGCAGAGGCGGCTTACCTGCCTCCCAACACCCAGGAGATGCGCGCGAGTACACGGCTCCTCCTCGCCGAGAATGAGCCCGAGAAGCTCTACAAGGCCGCCGAGCTGGAGCGGCTCCAGGAGACCTTCCGCGAGCACATCGAGACGCTCATCCCCGCCGTCCGAGCCCGCGCCTACGTGCTCCCGCAGAGGTCCGCCGACCGCACCGCCGCACTGGCCGCCATCGTCGAGGCACGGAATCGGCTGTCCCTGGGGAATGGCGACAACGATCGTGTCCGCGGTGCCGTCGCTGTCCGCCTGGCTTGGTCGCTCAAGACCCTGTGCGGACACTACGAGCGGATGGCCACGCGGTGACGGCCCGGCCCGCCGAGTCGCAGAGCCAGGCGACCCGCATCCGCGCCGGGGCGCGCGCCGCCGGCTACTGCGGCCTCGTCCACCCTGATGGCAGCGCGTCCTGCACCAGGCCGCCGCACTCCGACCGTGACCACGTGGACTACTACAACGGCCGGCCGAGCCTCGCCGCGGTCAGCGGCACCCGGTGGACCGAGTAGTCCCGTACTGGACCGGCGGTCGCCCTTGTGGCGCGTCGCTGGGGTGGGTGGCGTGATATGCGTCCGTCACCCGCCAGTGCTCGCCTTTGTGGCTGAGCACGGCCGCCCCGTTCTCCGTATGGAGGGCGGGGCGGTTTACTGTTCCCAGACGCCCCCCTGTCGCAGCCGAAGCGACAGGGGGGCGTCGCCGGCCGGAAGCCTCCCGAGCATTCCGGCCGGGCCTGGCCCGGGGTTATGCGTCAGGCAGGACGGAATGGTCACGTCCGCCTCCCCACTGTGCACCTTACCCACTGACGCGGCCGATCTACAGGCTGTAGCGCCTGTTCTACACGGGTTTTCCTCGGCAATTGCAGGCTAGTTGGGCTCATTTGCCCCTATTGGTCTTGGTGTAGATCCAGACAGACACCAGACCGATCGCCCCGTTTTCGAATCTGGCACTGGCACCCCGTGAGGTGTCTCACAATTCCCGCTTGCGGCTGGCCCTTTGGGTGGCACGCTGTCGAGCCCGCAGGGAAGTTACGGGGTAGTAGCGGGATATCAAGATCGGGAAATGTAGAAGCCCGGTAGATCCTGGGGACCTACCGGGCTTCTTACCTGGCGCTTTGCCGCTGTGGGGCTAACAGGATTTGAACCTGTGGCCTCATCCTTATCAGGGATGCGCTCTAACCAACTGAGCTATAGCCCCGCCGCGCTCTGCGGGCTGTGTCCCGCGCGCTGACTCCTGAAGATTAGCGCACGACGTGGGCAGTCCCAAAATCGGTTCCTTCAGGACCGCCCCCACAGATTTGAAGCCGGGTTACTCGTCCTCGGCCAGCGTCAGCTCGACGCCGCCGACGAAGCCCGCGGAGAGGTTGTAGATGAACGCGCCGAGGGTCGCGAGAGCCGTCGCGAGGACGACGTCGATGACCGCGATGATCGACGTGAACATCAGGACGTTCGGCAGGGAGAGAAATGCCTGGAGGTCGAAGCCGTTCGACTCGTTCGAACCGGTCGCCTCGGAGATCGTCCCGCCGACCGTCGAGAAGACGCCCATCGCGTCCATGACCATCCAGAGCACGGCGGCCGCCACGATCGTGCAGATGCCGAGTGCGATGGAGAGCAGGAAGCTGACTTTCATGACGGACCACGGGTCGGCCTTGGCCACCCGCAGACGTGCTTTGCGTGTACGGGGCATGGTGCGCGCCCCGGTCCGCGGGCGCCGTACGGCACCGGCCGGGCCGGCCTGTGTCGGGTAGGCCTGCGGCGGGTGGTACGGGCCGGGCTGCTGCTGCGGCTGCCGTTCCCCCGGCAGCGGAGAAGGTGAAGGCTGTGCCGCGGGCTGGGGCTGCGGCTGGGCCGCCGCCCTGGGCGGTGCGGCGGGCGCCGCCGGCTGGGCCGGCGGCTGGGTGTCCGTCACAGGTCCCCCCTGGGATCCATGAGTCTCGGGCGAGCGCGACGGGGTCGCGGGCGGCTTGATCGCCTTGAGTTGAGTCGTGTGCGTATCCACCGTGTGCGGTTCTGTCGGACGCGGGGCGGTGCCACGCGCGTCTGTGCCGTGCGCCTCCGCGCCCCGTGCGTCCGCCGCACGCGCGGCAGAGCCACGGCCGCCGCCGTCCGCCTCCGTGCCGGGGGAGGACCCCCTAGAGGTTCCGGTCGATCCGGCGCCCGTGGCTCCGCTCACGATGACTCACTCCTCGTGCTACTCGGCCGAGGGCGACTCACCCTCGTCCGTGCCGATGGTCTCGGCGGCACCCTCGACGGTCTCGTCGTCGGCCACATCGCCGTCGACCTCCTCCGCCTCACGTCCCGCCTCGGCGTTACGAGCGATGCCGACCACGGCATCGCGCTTGCCCAGGTTGATCAGTTGGACGCCCATGGTGTCACGGCCCGTCTCCCTGACCTCGTTGACTCGCGTACGAATCACACCGCCGGAGAGCGTGATGGCGAGGATCTCGTCGGTCTCCTCGACCACCAGCGCTCCGACGAGCGATCCGCGGTCCTCCACGATCTTGGCAGCCTTGATGCCGAGGCCGCCGCGACCCTGGACGCGGTACTCGTCGACAGCGGTCCGCTTCGCATACCCGCCGTCCGTAGCAGTGAACACGAACGTACCGGGTCGAACAACATTCATCGAGAGCAGCTCGTCTCCCTCGCGGAAGCTCATGCCCTTGACACCCGAGGTGGCGCGGCCCATGGGACGCAGTGTGTCGTCCGAGGCCGTGAACCTGATCGACTGTGCCTTCTTGCTGATCAGAAGCAGATCGTCGTCCGCCGACACGAGTTCGGCTCCGATCAGTTCGTCGTCCGAACCGTCCTCGCGCTCCCGCAGGTTGATGGCGATGACGCCGCCGGAACGCGGAGAGTCGTAATCCTTCAGTGACGTCTTCTTGACCAGACCCGCCTTCGTGGCGAGCACCAGGTAGGGCGCCGCGTCGTAGTCGCGGATCGCGAGGATCTCGGCGATCGCCTCGTCCGGCTGGAAGGCCAGCAGGTTGGCGACGTGCTGTCCGCGCGCGTCCCGGCCGGCGTCCGGCAGTTCGTAGGCCTTCGCCCGGTACACGCGGCCCTTGTTGGTGAAGAACAGCAGCCAGTGGTGCGTGGTGGAGACGAAGAAGTGGTCGACGATGTCGTCTTCCTTGAGCTTCGTCCCGCGCACGCCCTTGCCGCCGCGCTTCTGGGCGCGGTAGTCGACGGTCTTGGTGCGCTTGACGTAACCGCCCCGCGAGACCGTGACGACGATGTCCTCCTCGGCGATGAGGTCCTCGATGGACATGTCACCGTCGTAGGGCACCAGCATGGTCTTGCGGTCGTCGCCGTACTTCTCGACGATCGCGGCGAGTTCGGCGCTGACGATGCCGCGCTGGCGGACCGGCGAGGCCAGGATCTCGTTGTACTCGGTGATCTTCGCCTGGAGTTCGTCGTGCTCCTGGATGATCTTCTGGCGCTCCAGGGCGGCGAGTCGGCGCAGCTGCATCTCGAGGATGGCGTTGGCCTGGATCTCGTCGATCTGCAGCAGGTCCATCAAGCCCGTACGCGCGATCTCGACGGTGTCGCTGGCCCGGATCAGGGCGATGACCTCGTCGATGGCGTCCAGGGCCTTCAGCAGGCCGCGCAGGATGTGCGCCCGCTCCTCGGCCTTGCGCAGCCGGAAGCGCGTACGGCGGACGATGACCTCGATCTGGTGCGCCACCCAGTGCCGGATGAACGCGTCCAGGGAGAGGGTCCTCGGCACGCCGTCGACGAGCGCCAGCATGTTGGCGCCGAAGTTCGTCTGGAGGTCGGTGTGCTTGTAGAGGTTGTTCAGCACGACCTTGGCGACCGCGTCCCGCTTCAGCACGATCACGAGGCGCTGGCCCGTGCGCGACGACGTCTCGTCCCGGACGTCCGCGATGCCGCCGACCTTGCCGTCCTTGACCAGGTCGGCGATCTTCTGCGCGAGGTTGTCGGGGTTGGTCTGGTACGGCAGTTCCGTGACCACCAGGCACTGGCGATTCTGGATCTCCTCGACCTCGACGACCGCGCGCATGGTGATCGAGCCTCGACCGGTGCGGTACGCCTCCTCGATGCCCTTGCGGCCGACGACCAGGGCGCCGGTCGGGAAGTCGGGGCCCTTGATGCGCTCGATGAGGGCGTCCAGGAGCTCCTCGTGGGAGGCCTCCGGGTTCTCCAGGTACCACTGGGCGCCGGCCGCGACCTCGCGCAGGTTGTGCGGCGGGATGTTGGTCGCCATGCCGACCGCGATCCCGGCCGAGCCGTTGATCAGCAGGTTCGGGAAGCGGGCCGGCAGGACGGTCGGCTCCTGGGAGCGGCCGTCGTAGTTGTCCGTGAAGTCGACGGTCTCCTCGTCGATGTCACGGACCATCTCCATGGACAGCGGCGCCATCTTGCACTCGGTGTAGCGCATCGCCGCCGCCGGGTCGTTGCCCGGGGAGCCGAAGTTGCCGTTGGAGTCCACCAGCGGCATCCGCATCGACCACGGCTGGGCGAGGCGCACCAGGGCGTCGTAGATCGAGGAGTCGCCGTGCGGGTGGTAGTTGCCCATGACGTCGCCGACCACGCGCGCGCACTTGTAGAAGCCGCGCTCGGGGCGGTAGCCGCCGTCGTACATGGCGTACAGGACGCGGCGGTGGACGGGCTTGAGTCCGTCCCGGACGTCGGGCAGCGCACGGGACACGATGACGGACATCGCGTAGTCGAGGTACGAGCGCTGCATCTCCGTCTCGAGCCCGACGGGCTCGACACGCTGGGCGATGACGCCGCCCTCTTCAGGGGTGACAGGAGTGTTCTCGTCGGCCATTGCGGGTGAAGATCCTTCCTGGTGCGGTCAGCTGAGACCGACTCAGATGTCGAGAAAGCGGACGTCCTTGGCATTGCGCTGGATGAACTGCCGACGCGCCTCGACGTCCTCGCCCATCAGGACGGAGAACAGGTCGTCCGCCTGGGCGGCGTCGTCGAGGGTGACCTGGCCGAGGACGCGGTGCTCCTGGTCCATGGTCGTCACGCGCAGCTCCTCGGCGTTCATCTCGCCGAGGCCCTTGAAGCGCTGGATGGAGTCCTCGCGGATGCGCTTGCCGCGCTGGCGGCCCAGCTCGATCAGGGCGTCGCGCTCGCGGTCGGAGTACGCGTACTCGGTGTCGTCCCGGCCCCACTTGATCTTGTAGAGCGGGGGACGGGAGAGGTACACGTGCCCGGCCTCGACCAGCGGCCGCATGAAGCGGAACAGGAAGGTCAGCAGCAGGGTGGAGATGTGCTGGCCGTCGACGTCGGCGTCCGCCATCAGGATGATCTTGTGATAGCGCAGCTTCTCGATGTCGAAGTCCTCGTGCACCCCGGTGCCGAAGGCCGAGATCAGCGCCTGGATCTCCTGGTTCTGGAGGATCTTGTCGATCCGGGCCTTCTCGACGTTGAGGATCTTGCCGCGGATCGGGAGGATCGCCTGGTACTCAGGGTTCCGGCCGGACTTGGCGGAGCCGCCGGCGGAGTCACCCTCGACGATGAAGATCTCGCACTTGGTGGGGTCGTTCGACTGGCAGTCGGAGAGCTTGCCCGGCAGGGACGCGGTCTCCAGCAGGCCCTTGCGGCGCGTCAGGTCGCGGGCCTTGCGGGCCGCCACGCGCGCGGTGGCCGCCTGGATGGACTTGCGGATGATGTCCGCGGCCTCGACCGGGTTGCGGTCCAGCCAGTCGGTGAGGTGTTCGTAGACGACCTTCTGGACGAAGGTCTTCACCTCGGTGTTGCCCAGCTTGGTCTTGGTCTGGCCCTCGAACTGCGGCTCGCTCAGCTTCACCGAGATGATCGCGGTCAGACCCTCGCGGATGTCGTCACCCGTGAGGTTGTCGTCCTTGTCGCGCAGCAGCTTCTTGTCGCGCGCGTACTTGTTGATCAGCGAGGTGAGCGCCGCGCGGAAGCCCTCTTCGTGGGTGCCGCCCTCGTGCGTGTGGATGATGTTGGCGAAGGAGTAGACGCCCTCGGTGTAACTGCTGTTCCACTGCATCGCGAGCTCGACGGACAGGTTCTTGTCCTTGTCCTCGGCCTCGAGGTCGACGATGGTCGGGTGCACCACGTCTCCCTTGCGGGAGTTGAGGTACTTCACGAAGTCGACGATGCCGCCCTCGTAGTGGTAGTCGACCGACTTGACCTCGGCGCTCTCGTCCGCGCCCGCCTCGTCCGCGCCGGACGTCGCCTTGGCCGACTCCCGCTCGTCAGTGAGTTTGATCCTCAAACCCTTGTTGAGGAACGCCATCTCCTGGAAGCGCCGCGAGAGCGTCTCGAAGGAGTAGTCGGTCGTCTCGAAGATGTCCGGGTCGGCCCAGAACGTCACCGAGGTGCCGTGCTCGTCGGTGGCCTCGTGCTTGGCCAGCGGGGCCGTCGGGACGCCGAGCTTGTAGTCCTGCGTCCAGCGGTAGCCGTCGGTCTTGACCTCGACGGCCACCTTGGTCGACAGGGCGTTCACCACGGAGACGCCCACGCCGTGCAGACCGCCGGAGACCGCGTAGCCGCCGCCGCCGAACTTGCCGCCCGCGTGCAGCACGGTGAGCACGACCTCGACGGCCGGCTTGCCCTCGGAGGGGACGATGCCGACCGGGATGCCACGGCCGTTGTCGACGACCCGGACCCCGCCGTCGGGGAGGATCGTGACGTCGATGGTGTCCGCGTGGCCCGCCAGCGCCTCGTCGACGGAGTTGTCGACGACCTCCTGCACCAGGTGGTGCAGGCCGCGCTCGCCGGTCGAGCCGATGTACATACCGGGTCGCTTGCGGACCGCGTCCAGACCCTCGAGGACGGTGATGGCGCTGGCGTCGTACGAGGCGGTTACCTCGCCGTTCGACGAGGTCGCCTCGGCGTCGGTGGACGGGATGTTCTCGTTGGGGTTGCCGGAATCGGCCACGAAGCGCCCTTTCTGGCACAGCACGAGCCGGGCTCGTCGGCGGGTTGCCGGAGCGGCTGCGGCATGTTGCGTTGGTAAGCCTTGATCAGCGTTGCTCAGCGTTTCCCGGGCGGTCCCCACGTTTGGGGCGGGATTGGCTTCCAGTCTACCGGTAGCGCCGACAGTGATGGGGGTTTGCCGGTACCTGAGTCCTCATGTGCCGCCCTCAACCGGCGTCTTCCGGGTCCCCATATACGGAGCGGGGCTCCAAGAGGCTCACAGCGGCACTCAGCGCTTTCGGCTGTCAACCCTTTGCTACTTGGGAGTCAGGTCGGAATTCGCATCCGCGTGCGGTGCTACGACGGCACCGATCACGCCGGGGATACGTGACGTAAGTCACCTGTAGGGATCGCCGGGCCTGCTGCTGCCAGGAGCCCGCAGAGGGCCGTAGCTGCGCGCGGGGCCACCGGGACCGAGCACCTTGATCAGCCGCACCGTGCCGTGCCCCAGGTCCTCGTTGAGCCGCGCGACCAGGCTCGGGGCGAGTCGCCGCACCTCGGTCGCCCACACCGGCGAATCGCACTGCACGACCAGCACGCGCTCGTCCTCGTCGTACCGCTGGGGCGTGCAGTGGTCGGCGAGCTTCTCGCCGACGATCTGCGGCCAGCGACCCATCACACCGCCCACCGCGGCGGGAGCCTCCCAGCCCCGCTCGGTGATCAGACGGTTGATGGCGGCACCGAAGGCCATCGGGTCGCGCCCGTCGGCGTGCGCGCCGGAGCGCAGCCCGCCCCCGCGCCGGGCCTGCCGCTTCTGCTGCGCCGCGTCCCCACGCGCGCGTGCCTGTTCCCGCGCGGCCCGAAGCGCCACGCGCGCGAGGTCGACGCCGGAGGGCTCGGCCGGCTTGGGGCTCTCGGCGCCCTGGGCGGATCCGGCGTTCCCAGCGCCTCCAGCGTTCTCGGTGGCAGGCCGTTCGTCGCTCATACGCGCTCCACCGTCCCGTCCGCCACGGAGTACCGCGTCCCCGCCAGCACATGCGGCACGTCGTCGTCGACCGCGGCCGTCACCAGCACCTGCTCACCGGGCGCGACCAGTTCGGCCAGCCGCTCCCGGCGCCGGGTGTCCAGCTCGGCGAACACGTCGTCGAGGATCAGCACCGGTTCGTTCCCCTCGGCCCTGAGGAGGTCGTACGACGCGAGACGCAGCGCCAGCGCGTACGACCAGGACTCGCCGTGCGAGGCGTACCCCTTGGCGGGCAGCTGACCGAGCTTGAGCAGCAGATCGTCCCGATGCGGCCCCACGAGGGTCACGCCCCGCTCGATCTCCTGCTTGCGCGCCTCCGCGAGCGCCCCCATCAGCTGCTCGTAGAGATCCTCACGCGTGTGTGCCTCACCGGGCGCGGACGGCTTGTACTCCAGCGCGACCGGCCCACCGCCGGGGGCCAGCTGCTCGTACGCCTTGTCGGCCAGCGGCTGGAGCGCGGCGATCAGATCGAGCCGCTGGGCGAGGAGTTCGGCACCCGCGCGCGCGAGGTGCTGGTCCCATACGTCGAGGGTGGACAGGTCCATCGAGCGGCCGCCGTGCCGGCGCGCGAGGGCGGCCGACTTCAGCAGGGTGTTGCGCTGCTTGAGGACGCGCTCGTAGTCGGAGCGCACGCCGGCCATGCGCGGGGAGCGCGCGGTGATCAGCTCGTCGAGGAAGCGGCGCCGCTCACCGGGGTCGCCCTTCACCAGCGCGAGATCCTCCGGCGCGAACAGCACGGTCCGCACGATCCCCAGCACATCACGCGGCCTGACCTGCGAGGACCTGTTGATGCGCGCCCGGTTCGCCTTGCCGGGGTTCAGCTCCAGCTCGACCAGCTGCTGCCGCTCGCCCTGTCTGACCTGCGCCCGGACGATCGCGCGGTCGGCGCCCATGCGCACCAGAGGGGCGTCGGAGGCGACGCGGTGGCTGCCGAGGGTGGCGAGATAGCCGATCGCCTCGACCAGGTTCGTCTTGCCCTGTCCGTTGGGGCCCACGAACGCGGTGACGCCCGGGTCGAGCGGAACCTCGACCCGGGCGTACGAGCGGAAGTCGGCCAGCGACAGATGCGTGACGTGCATGGTCGGGCGCCGACCTCCCCCAGCTTGTGGACTGTGCGTACAGCCCTGTGGATTACTTCGTCTCGACCGCGTGGCCGCCGAACTGGTTGCGCAGCGCCGAGATCATCTTCATCTGCGGCGAGTCGTCCTGGCGGGACGCGAACCGCGCGAACAGGGACGCGGTGATCGCCGGCAGCGGCACCGCGTGGTCGATGGCGGCCTCCACGGTCCACCGGCCCTCGCCGGAGTCCTGTGCGAAACCGCGCAGCTTGTCCAGGTGCTCGTCCTCGTCGAGGGCGTCGACCGCGAGGTCGAGGAGCCAGGAACGGATGACCGTGCCCTCCTGCCAGGAGCGGAAGACCTCCCGGACGTCGGTCACGGAGTCCACCTTCTCCAGGAGCTCCCAGCCCTCGGCGTAGGCCTGCATCATCGCGTACTCGATGCCGTTGTGGACCATCTTCGCGAAGTGGCCCGCGCCCACCTTGCCGGCGTGCACCGCCCCGGCGTCGCCCTTGGGCTTGAGGGCGTCGAAGACCGGCTGCACCTGGGCGACGTGCTCGGCGTCGCCGCCGTACATCAGCGCATAGCCGTTCTCCAGGCCCCACACCCCGCCGGAGACACCGCAGTCGACGAAGCCGATGCCCCTGGCCGCCAGCTCCTCGGCGTGCTTCTCGTCGTCCGTCCAGCGGGAGTTGCCGCCGTCCACCACGACGTCACCGGGCTGAAGGAGCTCGGCCAGCTCGTCGATGGTCGCCTGCGTCGGCGCACCGGCCGGGACCATCACCCACACGACCCGCGGGCCCTGCAACGCGTCCACAAGCTCCTTCAGGCTGTGGACATCGGCGAGGTCCGGGTTGCGGTCGTATCCGATCACGGTGTGGCCCGCGCGGCGTATCCGCTCGCGCATGTTGCCGCCCATCTTGCCGAGGCCGATGAGACCGAGCTCCATCAGTGGTTCCTTAGGTAGCTGTGACGTGTGGGGCACCTTCGTACCCACGTACGAGCCTAAACCCGGACGCTCACGCACACCTGTGGGCATACGCGCTCAAACGTATGCCCCGACCTGCGGGTTCTCCGACGGGTCAGCCGCTCAGCCGCACCGGCATGATCAGGTACTTGTAGGCCTCGTCCGCCTCGGCGTCCAGGGCCGGCTTGCCGCTGAGCAGCGCGGGCTTGGTGGACGTCGTGAAGGACAGCTGGGCCACCGGGGAGTCGATGGCGCTCAGGCCGTCCAGCAGGAAGGTCGGGTTGAAGGCGATCGAGATGTCGTCGCCCTCCAGCTGGGCGTCGACCCTTTCCACAGCCTGTGCGTCGTCGCTGGAGCCGGCCTCCAGGATCAGCACGCCCTGCTCGAAGCTCAGCCGCACCGGGGTGTTGCGCTCGGCGACCAGGGCCACACGCTTGACGGCCTCCACGAAGGGGGCGGTCTCGATCACCGCGACGGAGTTGAACTCCGTCGGGAACAGCGTGCGGTACTTCGGCAGGTCGCCTTCGAGCAGACGGGTCGTCGTACGGCGGCCCGCGCCCTCGAAACCGATCAGGCCCTCGCCCGCGCCCGAACCGGACAGCGCCAGGATGACGCTGTCGCCGCTCGTGAGGGCCTTGGCGGTGTCCAGGAGCGTCTTGGCGGGCACCAGGGCCACCGCGGACGCCTCGGGGTTCTCCGGCTTCCACAGGAACTCACGGACCGCGAAGCGGTAGCGGTCGGTGGACGCCAGGGTGACGGTGTCGCCCTCGATCTCGATGCGCACACCGGTCAGCACGGGCAGCGTGTCGTCACGGCCGGCGGCGATGGCGACCTGGGCGGCGGCGGAGGCGAAGACCTCACCGGGGACGGTGCCGGTCGCACTCGGCATCTGCGGCAGCGCCGGGTACTCCTCCACAGGCAGGGTGTGGAGTGTGAAGCGCGAGGAGCCGCACACCACGGTCGCCCGTACACCGTCTGTGGAAATCTCCACCGGGCGGTTGGGCAGGGCGCGGCAGATGTCGGCGAGCAGGCGGCCGGAGACCAGCACCGTGCCCTCCTCCTCGACCTCCGCCTCCACCGAGACCCGCGCGGAGACCTCGTAGTCGAAGCTGGACAGGCTCAGCTGGCCTTCCTCGGCCTTCAGGAGAAGGCCGGCGAGGACCGGCGCCGGCGGACGGGCCGGGAGGCTGCGCGCCGCCCAGGCCACTGCCTCCGCGAGTACGTCGCGTTCCACCCGGATCTTCACTGTTGCCGCCTCCTGCTGTTGCCGGCGCTGCTAGGCCTGCCTGGCTTCGTCGTCTGTCTCGGTGTCGTCGGCCCCTGTGACGGGAAGGACACCGGGGAACAGTCTGACGCACCCCACTGACAGTAGGTGCCTCTCGGGGTCAAGTCGTGACGAGGGGCAGCCGGGCACCGGGCAGCGAGTTGTGCACAGGGCCTCCTTCGAAACGGATTCCCAGCTCTCTCTAGTTGTCAGTAGTAGTAGGGGCTGTGGATACCGTGGATAACCCCGTTTTCCCAGCTCAGAGGGGAAATTTTGTCCACGGACCCTGTGGGCGACACCGGTGGACAACCAGGCGTCTCTGTGGAGAACAGAAAGTTCTGCACACTCCGTGCACAGCCGGAGGCGACTTCTCCCCAACGCCGTCCCCAGCTTTACCCACGTTTCCCACAGCCCAACCCGGCACCTTCGTGTGACGCCTTTCACTCGACCCGGTGATCAGGCGCGTCGCGTTGCCGAACAGTGGACAGCCATGTGGAGAAGCTGGTGATCTCTGGGGACAACCGGCCCCGGCCTGTGGGTTGCCGGTGGACAACTCGATGCACAGCCTGTGGATCTTCCGGCTGTCCACAGTCTGTGGAGATCGTTCGTCCACGAATCCACAGGGGGGTGACCTGGGCTGATGGTCTTTCAACAGGGCGCCTGTGGACCGGGATCTGGACAACTTGGCGGTCCCCAGGATGTGGACGGGAAAAAGTCACCGGATCTGTGGAGAGAGGCCGTAACCCGACGGGCAATCGAACACAGGGCTACGGCGTCGTGACCCGGGGAATGCCGAAGGGCGCCCCCGGGACCTCGTCCCCAGGGCGCCCTTCGGCGTCGAAACCGCCGTGACTCTGCTGCTGTCAGCCGTTCTTGATCCGGTTCGTCAGCTCGGTCACCTGGTTGTAGATGGAGCGCCGCTCGGCCATCAGATTGCGGATCTTGCGGTCCGCGTGCATCACGGTCGTGTGGTCGCGGCCGCCGAAGAGAGCGCCGATCTTGGGCAGCGAGAGGTCGGTGAGCTCGCGGCACAGGTACATGGCGATCTGGCGGGCCGTGACGAGCGCGCGGCCGCGTGAGGTGCCGCACAGGTCCTCGACGGTCAGGCCGAAGTAGTCGGCCGTAGCGCTCATGATCGCCGTGGAGGTGATCTCCGGGGCCGAGTCCTCGCCGCCGGGGATCAGATCCTTCAGCACGATCTCGGTCAGGCCCAGGTCCACCGGCTGCCGGTTGAGCGACGCGAACGCCGTCACGCGGATCAGCGCGCCCTCCAGCTCGCGGATGTTGCGCGAGATGCGGGAGGCGATGAACTCCAGGACCTCCGGCGGGGCGTTGAGCTGCTCCTGGACCGCCTTCTTGCGCAGGATCGCGATCCGGGTCTCCAGCTCGGGCGGCTGGACGTCGGTGATCAGGCCCCACTCGAAACGGTTCCGCAGCCGGTCCTCCAGCGTGACCAGCTGCTTGGGCGGCCGGTCGCTGGAGAGCACGATCTGCTTGTTGGCGTTGTGGAGCGTGTTGAAGGTGTGGAAGAACTCCTCCTGCGTCGACTCCTTGTCCGCGAGGAACTGGATGTCGTCGACGAGCAGGATGTCCATCTCGCGGTAGCGCTTGCGGAAGCTGTCGCCCTTGCCGTCACGGATGGAGTTGATGAACTCGTTGGTGAACTCCTCCGAGCTCACGTAGCGCACACGCGTGCCGGGGTACAGGCTGCGCGCGTAGTGGCCGATCGCGTGCAACAGGTGCGTCTTGCCGAGGCCGGACTCCCCGTAGATGAAGAGGGGGTTGTACGCCTTGGCCGGCGCCTCGGCGACGGCGACGGCGGCCGCGTGGGCGAAGCGGTTGGAGGCGCCGATGACGAATGTGTCGAAGAGGTACTTCGGGTTCAGCCGCGCGGTGGGCTCACCGGGTCCGGTCGCCGGCGCGGGCTGCGCGGCGAGCGGACCGGGGGCGCCGGTGGTGGGCAGGCTGGAGCCGACCGGCCCCCCGCGGTGCACATGCCCGGAGGCGGACGGCGGCTCGGAAAGATCCCGGCGCGCGTCTCGCTGGTCGTAGTCCGAGCGCGGCTTGTCGTAGTCGGGGCGGGGCTTGTCGTAGTCCGGCCGCTGGTCGTAGTCGGGGCGCGGGCCGTCGTAGGACGGACGCTCCATCGGCTGGGGACGGTAGTCCTGGGAGGGGGCGCCGTAGGAGTCCTGCGCGTACGACTCCTTCTGGTACGGCTCTTTCTGGTACGGCTCCTGTGGATACGGCTCCTGCTGGTACGGCTCCTGCGACGGCGACGCGTAGGGGTCGCGCTCCGGGAAGCCGAGCCGCTGCTGCTGCCAGCTGTACTCGTCCTGCGCGGGCCGGGGCCAGGCGCCGGGTTCGGGGCGCTGGTACTCCGAGGGGTACGCGGGGCGGGGGGTCGGGAGCTGGTCCGGGCGGGGCGCGTGGTCGCCCTGGAGCCCGGGGCGCTGCTCGCCGCGGCCCGAGGGGGAGTCGTCGGCGCGGTGGCGGCCGTAGCTCTCGTACTGGTTGTCGTACTGCTTGCCGTACTTGTTGTCGTACGGCTCCTCGTACTGGCCGGAGGGGAGCTCGGGCTCCTCGTAGCGCGGCTGGGACCGGGGGGCCGGGAGTGCGGGCGGCGAGGGGGGCTCGCCCGCGGAGTCGTCGACGGTGATCGCGATACGGATCGGGCGGCCGCACTCGCGGCTCAGCGTCTCGCTGACGGCCGGGGCCAGCCTGCCCTCCAGTACGCCCTTCGCAAATTCGTTCGGTACGGCGAGCAGGGCGGTGTCGGCGACCAGCGCGAGGGGCTGGCAGCGACGGATCCAGTGCTCGTCCTTCGCCTCCACACCCTGGACGCGGCCCTCACCGAGGAGTTGCTCGAGTACGCGTGGCCACACTGCGGCAAGATCGGCAGGTACGTCAGCCACAGGGCACGCTCTCTCACGGGTCCCACGAACGTGTGGTTGTGGGACGAGTCGGGATTCAAATGGGGTGGAGCCGAAACACAGGGGTCAAGGGAACGAATCGGAGTTCAGCCACGGTAGTCAGGGCGACGGGTGCGGTTCAAGTTGTTGTCCCCAGCCTGTGGATAGTGTCTCCCGGTGACCACTGGTTTGACCGGATGGCGTAGCCGCGCGTACCGTAACCAGGTCGAGTTGTCGATGGCTGCTGCCGCCTGCCTCCGATGGGCACAGATCGCGTCAGGTGATCGGGAAGCGGTGCACACGGGCGTAACTGCGAGCTACTCGTGGGCGCACGGTGACAGCCAGGACGGCACCCGCCACCACCGATTGATTTCTGGAGCCCCCGAGTGAGCAAGCGCACCTTCCAGCCGAACAACCGTCGCCGCGCCAAGACCCACGGCTTCCGTCTGCGGATGCGTACCCGTGCCGGCCGCGCGATTCTGGCGAACCGCCGCAGCAAGGGTCGCGCCAGCCTGTCCGCCTGATCCCGGTCAGGTCATGCCGTCGTGCTGCCCACCGAGAACCGGCTGAGGCGGCGCGAGGACTTCGCGACCGCGGTACGACGAGGGCGCCGGGCCGGGCGCCCGTCCCTCGTCGTCCATCTTCGTAGCGGTGCCACGGACCCGCACGCGCCTGGGGAGAGCGCTCCCCCGACGCGTGCGGGTTTCGTCGTGAGCAAGGCCGTGGGTGGCGCGGTCGTGCGCAACAAGGTGAAGCGCAGGCTTCGCCATCTGATGCGCGAGAGAGTCGCTCTGTTTCCCCCCGGTAGCCTGGTAGTCGTACGAGCGCTGCCCGAGGCGGGCGACGCCGATCATGAACAGCTGGCCCGAGACCTGGATGCCGCCCTCCAGCGGCTCCTGGGAGGGGGCGCACGATGAAGTACCCGCTGCTGGCACTGATCAAGCTGTACCAGTGGACGATCAGTCCGCTGTTGGGGCCGGTCTGCAAGTACTACCCGTCCTGCTCCCACTACGGCTACCAGGCCATCGACCGGCACGGTGCGATCAAGGGCACGGCACTCACCGCCTGGCGCATCCTGCGGTGCAATCCGTGGTCGCTGGGCGGTGTGGACCATGTCCCGCCGCGCAAGCGTCCGCGGTGGCACGAAATGCTGCGTAACGCCTGGCGTGCACGCAGGGGCGGGCCCTCCGCCGCCGACTCGGCCGCCGAGGGACAGACTCCTTCGAGCCCGGCCGCCGAGACTCCGTCCCATGCCCAAGGAGCATGATTAGTGGACACGATTGCCAGTCTTTTCAGCTTCATCACGACACCCGTCTCCTGGGTCATCGTCCAGTTCCACAAGGTGTACGGCGCCATCTTCGGCCCCGACACCGGGTGGGCCTGGGGCCTGTCGATCGTGTCCCTCGTGATCCTGATCCGTATCTGCCTGATCCCGCTCTTCGTGAAGCAGATCAAGTCGACGCGGGCCATGCAGACGCTCCAGCCCGAGATGAAGAAGATCCAGGAGCGCTACAAGAACGACAAACAGCGTCAGTCCGAAGAGATGATGAAGCTGTACAAGGAGACGGGCACCAACCCGCTCTCCTCGTGCCTTCCCATCCTGGCGCAGTCGCCGTTCTTCTTCGCCCTGTACCACGTGCTCAACAGCATCGCGACGGGCGACACCATCGGTGTCATCAACGAATCGCTGCTGGCCAGCGCCCGTAAGGCACACATCTTCGGGGCCCCGCTCGCCGCTAAGTTCAAGGACGGGTCCGCCACCGTCCAGGCGCTGGGCGCCACGGTCACCGATGTGCGGGTCGTCACCGCGGTCATGATCATCCTGATGTCGGCGTCGCAGTTCTACACGCAGCGCCAGCTGATGACGAAGAACGTCGACACCACCGTCAAGACGCCGTTCATGCAGCAGCAGAAGATGCTGATGTACGTCTTCCCGGTCATGTTCGCCGTCTTCGGCATCAACTTCCCGGTCGGTGTCCTCGTCTACTGGCTGACCACCAACGTGTGGACCATGGGCCAGCAGATGTACGTCATCCACAACAACCCGACCCCGGGTTCCAAGGCCCAGGCCGCTTACCTGGAGCGCCTCACCAAGCACGTCACGACCCACGGCAAGGCCCGCAAGCGCAGCGAGCGCACCATCATCAAGGCGATCGTCGCCAAGGGCCGGGACCGCAACGAGTTCGAGCGCAAGTTCATCAACGGCCTCAACAAGGCCGGTCTCGCGGCCCAGGCCGACGGCACCGTGATCCAGAGCGAGTCCCAGGCCGCGGTCCAGACCGAGGACGGTTCGCCGGCGAGCGGGGCCACTCCCAAGCGCCAGCAGCCCAAGCGGCAGAGCAAGTCGCAGCGCCAGTCGGGTGCCGCCGCGGGCGGGGCTTCGAGTGGAGCCAAGGCTGCTGATGACGCCCAGTCGTCACCGACCTCGCTGAGCAAGTCCGAGGAGCCCGAGGACGCCACGCCCGAGGACGCCAAGCCCGCCGCCTCCGCCAAGAAGCAGCCCGGCGCCGGTAACCGCAGCAAGGCCCAGTCCGGACAGCGCAAGGGTCCGCAGCGGCCCAAGTCCCCGTCCAAGAAGTAACGAAGGAGTCCATCCCGTGACGGAAGGCACCACCTCCGCCGCTGCCGAGGGTGCAGACACCCTGACCCGCCTGGAGCAGGAGGGTGAGATCGCGGCGGACTACCTCGAGGGTCTGCTCGACATCGCCGATCTCGACGGCGACATCGACATGGACGTCGAGGCCGACCGCGCCGCTGTCTCGATCATCAGCGACGCGGGCGGCCGCGACCTGCAGAAGCTGGTCGGCCGTGACGGCGAGGTGCTGGAGGCCCTTCAGGAGCTCACCCGCCTGGCCGTGCACCGGGAGACCGGGGACCGCAGCCGTCTGATGCTGGACATCGCCGGCTACCGGGCCAAGAAGCGTGCCGAGCTCTCCGAGCTGGGCGCCAAGGCCGCCGCCGAGGTCAAGAACACCGGCGAGTCCGTGAAGCTCAAGCCGATGACGCCGTTCGAGCGCAAGGTCGTGCACGACGCGGTCAAGGCCGCCGGCCTGCGCAGTGAGTCGGAGGGCGAGGAGCCGCAGCGCTTCGTCGTCGTGCTTCCCGCCTGATCGGTTCCTAGGTTCCTCCGGCCCCGTCTGTAGAGCAGGCGGGGCCGAGCTTTGTCAGCCTGATAGTTCTGGTGGTCGGCGCCCAGTGCGTCGATGCGGTACGGAAGGACGGTTCCCCGTGACGGAGGCAGCGGAGCTTCCCCCCGCGCCCGAGCAGGCGCGCGAGGTGTTCGGCGATCGCTTCGCGGACGCGGTTCGCTACGCCGAGCTGCTCGCCGAGGCGGGTGTGCAGCGCGGTCTCATCGGCCCGCGTGAAGTACCCCGCCTGTGGGAGCGGCATCTGCTGAACTGCGCGGTGCTCTCGGAAGTCGTTCCCGAGGGCGTGACCGTATGCGATGTCGGCTCCGGGGCCGGGCTTCCCGGTATCCCCCTGGCCCTCGTCCGTGAGGACCTGAAGATCACGCTGCTGGAGCCGCTGCTGCGGCGGACGACTTTCCTGACGGAGGTCGTGGAGCTGCTGGGTCTGGACCATGTGACGGTCGTCCGCGGCCGGGCCGAGGAGGTCATGGGCAAGCTGACCCCCGTCCATGTGGTGACGGCACGGGCCGTGGCTCCGCTGGACCGGCTGGCGACGTGGGGCGTTCCGCTGCTGCGTCCCTACGGGGAGATGCTCGCGCTCAAGGGCGACACCGCGGAGGAGGAGCTCAAAGCCGCGTCCACGGCATTGAGCAAGCTCGGTGCCGTGGAGACCTCCATCCTGCATGTGGGTGAGGGAGTGGTCGATCCCCTGTCTACGGTGGTGCGCGTGGAGGTCGGGGAGAGCCCCGGTGGTGTGCGGTTCGCCGCCAAGCGCGCCAAGGCCGCTCGGACGGGGCGGACTCGTCGGCGCCGCTGATCCGTCCTGACGACGAGACGTACTCCACACAAGCTGCCAAACCTACGCATGCCGGAGTGTCGCGGCTAAACGGTCACCGCTGCTGTGCATCGTGTTTCACGTGAAACGTCGCTCACTGCTGCACGGCATCATCAGCCGGGGCCGCGCCGCGGCCGAACCCCGCGACCGAAAGCCTCTCGGGTCACTCGGAGAGGTAACGGAGTTGTCCACAGAGGTGGAATTCTCCACAGAACAACAGGCCTCACTGGTTCACACCCCCGAAGACATGGGAGGCTCTGTTCATTGCGAGCCTGAAGTCGAGGAGAGTGAATCCTTGCGGTCCGACGCCAACATCGCGGGACCGATGACCGATCCGGTCCCCGGTCCCCGAACCGAGTCGATGGGGGAGGATGTTTCACGTGAAACACCGCCCCCGATGGACGACACTCCGATCGGTCGTGCTGCCCAACTGGCGGTAGAGGCTCTGGGCCGTGCCGGCGAGGGCCTGCCGCGGCCCGAGCAGACCCGGATCATGGTCGTCGCCAACCAGAAGGGTGGGGTGGGCAAGACGACGACAACCGTCAATCTTGCCGCTTCGCTGGCTCTGCACGGCGGCCGTGTCCTGGTGATCGACCTTGACCCCCAGGGCAATGCTTCCACCGCGCTGGGCATCGACCATCACGCCGAAGTCCCTTCCATCTACGACGTCCTGGTCGAGAGCAGGCCGCTGGCCGAGGTCGTCCAGCCGGTGCCCGATGTCGAAGGTCTCTTCTGTGCTCCCGCCACGATCGATCTCGCCGGTGCGGAAATCGAGCTGGTGTCCCTGGTGGCACGTGAGAGCCGACTGCAGCGAGCCATCCAGGCCTATGAGCAGCCCCTGGACTACATCCTCATCGACTGCCCGCCCTCGCTCGGCCTGTTGACGGTCAACGCGCTGGTGGCCGGCGCGGAAGTCCTCATCCCGATCCAGTGCGAGTACTACGCGCTGGAAGGCCTGGGCCAACTGCTGCGCAACGTCGACCTGGTGCGGGGTCACCTCAACCCCACCTTGCACGTATCGACCATCCTGCTCACCATGTACGACGGCCGGACGCGCCTCGCGTCCCAGGTCGCCGACGAGGTGCGCACCCACTTCGGCGACGAGGTGCTGCGGACGAGCATTCCCCGCTCGGTCCGTATCTCCGAGGCGCCGAGCTATGGACAGACGGTGCTGACCTACGATCCCGGATCGAGCGGCGCCCTGTCCTACCTTGAGGCCGCGCGAGAGATCGCGTTGAAGGGCGTCGGCGTCAGCTATGACCCGACGCAGGCGCACATCGGCGCACAGAGCAACCCGAGCATGGTGGAGGGGATCCAGTGAGCGAGCGACGGAGGGGTTTGGGCCGTGGGCTCGGCGCACTGATCCCCGCTGCCCCGACGGAGAAGACGCCGACACCGGCGGCGATGGGCGGCGCCGGTTCCGCGTCCCCGTCGGCCGTACCGGTGCTGACAAGCGAGCGTGGGGTGGCAGCGGCGAAGGTGGCCACACTGCCGCCTGTTTCACATGAAACCGAGGAGCCGTCGGTCAACGGCTACGTGGAGACTCCTGCGCCCCCTATGGGCGCGCATTTCGCGGAGCTTCCCCTCGACTCCATCACGCCGAACCCGCGCCAGCCGCGTGAAGTCTTCGACGAGGACGCGCTTCAGGAACTGGTCACCTCCATCCAGGAGGTCGGCCTCCTCCAGCCGGTCGTCGTACGCCAGGTCGGTCCCGCGCGCTACGAGCTCATCATGGGTGAGCGGCGCTGGCGGGCCAGCCGTGAGGCCGGCCTGGACGCGATCCCGGCGATCGTCCGGGCCACGGACGACGACAAGCTTCTCCTGGACGCCCTCCTGGAGAACCTGCACCGCGCTCAGCTGAACCCGCTGGAAGAGGCAGCCGCCTACGACCAGTTGCTGAAGGACTTCAACTGCACGCACGACCAGCTGGCGGACCGCATCGGCCGGTCCCGTCCGCAGGTCTCCAACACCCTGCGTCTGCTGAAGCTTTCCCCGGCGGTCCAGCGCCGGGTGGCCGCCGGAGTGCTCTCCGCCGGACACGCCCGTGCGCTGCTCTCCGTCGAGGACTCGGAGGAGCAGGACCGGCTGGCTCACCGGATCGTGGCCGAGGGCCTCTCGGTGCGTGCCGTTGAGGAGATCGTGACCCTCATGGGGTCGCGTCCGCAGACCGCCCAGCGCTCCAAGGGACCGCGTGCCGGCGCCCGCGTCTCTCCGGCACTCACCGACCTCGCCACCCGTCTCTCGGACCGCTTCGAGACACGGGTGAAGGTCGACCTGGGGCAGAAGAAGGGCAAGATCACGGTCGAGTTCGCCTCCATGGAGGACCTCGAGCGGATCCTCAGCAGCCTCGCCCCCGGAGAGGGCCCTGTTCTCCAGAAGAGCCTGCTGGACGACGACACCGAGGAGTCGGAAGCCTAAGCCACGAATCGGTGATGCCCTTGAGGCGGAACAAGAAGAGCGGGCCGTGTCCGGTGTGTACCGGAC
>NZ_JBHUXV010000055.1:0-57852 GCF_042669125.1 Streptomyces sp. NPDC057253
CGTCGTGGCCGGTCGCGCGATTCCCCGCGCCCCTGAGGGGCGCGGGGCGCCGGATGTCAGCTCAAGGTGACCTGGAGTTCCTTCACTCCGTTGATCCACGCGGAGCGCAGGCGGCGTGGGTCGCCCGCCGCGCGGAGGTTCGGCATGGCGTCTGCTATCGCGTTGAAGATCAGGTCGATCTCCAGGACCGCCAGGGACTTGCCGAGGCAGTAGTGCGGGCCGCCGCCGCCGAAGCCGAGGTGCGGGTTGGGGTCGCGGGTGATGTCGAAGACGTCCGGGTTCGTGAAGACGTCGGGGTCGTGGTTGGCGGCGGCGTAGAAGATGCCGACCCGGTCGCCCTTCTTGATCTGCTTGCCGCCGAGCTCGGTGTCCTGGGTGGCGGTGCGCTGGAAGGCGTTGACGGGGGTCGCCCAGCGGACGATCTCCTCCGCGGCCGTGGAGGGGCGCTCCGCCGTGTACTTCTCCCACTGGTCGGGGTGGGTCAGGAACGCGTGCATGCCGTGGGTGATGGCGTTGCGGGTCGTCTCGTTGCCCGCGACCGCCAGCATCAGCACGAAGAAGCCGAACTCGTCGGAGTTCAGGTTGCCCTCGTCCTCCGCGGACACCAGCGTCGTGACGATGTCCTTGGCCGGGCACTGCTTGCGGTCGGCCGCCATGTTCATCGCGTAGGCGATGAGCTCCATGGCCGACTCCTGGCCGACCTCCTCGGTGATCGCGTACTCGGGATCGTCGTACGAGATCATCTTGTTGGACCAGTCGAAGATCTTCGCCCGGTCGTCCTGCGGGATGCCGATGAGCTCGGCGATGGCCTGAAGGGGCAGTTCGCAGGCCACCTGGGTGACGAAGTCGAAGGAGTCGCCGGGCAGCGCGCGGGCGGTCTCGACGATCGCGTGGGCCCGGTCGCGCAGGCGTTCCTCCAGGGCGCGGATGGCCCGCGGGGTGAAGACGCGCTGGACGATCCCGCGGACCCGGGTGTGCTCGGGCGGGTCCATGTTGAGCAGGATCAGCCGCTGCGCGTCGATCGCGTCGCGTTCGATGTGTTCGTTGAAGCGGATGATCGCCGTGTTGAGGTACGACGAGAAGATCTCCGGGTGGGTGGAGACGTACTTGACGTCCGCGTGCCGGGTGACCGCCCAGTACCCCTCGTCCTGGAAGCCGGCGATGTTGCCCGACTGGGGGATCCAGCGCACCGGTTCGGCCCGGCGCAGTTCGGCGAACTCCGGCAGTGGTACGCGGCTTTGCAGCAGGTCGGGGTCGGTGAAGTCGAACCCGTCGGGAAGCGCTGGACACTGCATCGGCAACTCACTCCAGCTGTTCGACAGCTTTCTGACGGTCCATCAGGAACAGAGCTGCCGTGAAGGTAGTAACGGGTTCTACAAGAGGCAAGGGGTGCGGAGACCCCAATTGCCTGCACGACCCTTGCGGTGGTGGCCGGATCGTCAGCAGACTGCATGCAGTGTGCTAACTAGAACACGTACTAGTTCCCGAGTTTTCGGAGTTCCAGGGATCCGTTCGGAGGAGAGGACCCGCACCCATGGCCGCCGAACCCGTGATCGTCGAAGCCGTCCGCACCCCCATCGGCAGGCGCGGCGGCGCGCTCGCCAATCTGCATCCCGCCTATCTGCTGGGCGAGACCTATCGTGAACTCCTCGGCCGCACCGGCATCCCCGCCGACGCGGTCGAACAGATCGTCGGCGGCACGGTCACCCACGCCGGTGAGCAGTCCATGAACCCCGCGCGCACGGCCTGGCTGACGGTCGGGCTGCCCTACGAGACGGCGGCGACGACCGTCGACTGCCAGTGCGGCTCCTCCCAGCAGGCCTCCCACATGGTCGCCAACATGGTCGCGGCCGGGGTCATCGACGTCGGGATCAGCTGCGGGGTCGAGGCGATGTCCCGGGTGCCGCTGGGCTCCGGCTCGAAGCACGGGCCGGGCAAGCCGTTCCCCGACGAGTGGAACGTGGACCTGCCCAACCAGTTCGAGGCGGCCGAACGCATCGCCCGGCACCGGGGGCTGACCCGCGAGAACGTCGACTCGCTCGGCCTGATCTCCCAGGAGCGGGCGGCCGTCGCCTGGTCCGAGGAGCGCTTCAAGCGGGAGACGTTCGCGGTCCAGGTGCCGACCACCGAGGACGAGCAGCGGGCCGGACAGGGCATGTGGCGGCTGGTGGACCGGGACGAGGGGCTGCGGGACACGTCCATGGAGGCGCTGGCGGGCCTGAAGCCGGTCATGCCCACGGCCATCCATACGGCCGGCAACTCGTCCCAGATCAGCGACGGGGCCGCGGCGATCATGTGGGCGTCGAAGCGGATGGCGCGGGCGCTGAAGCTGAAGCCCCGGGCGCGGATCGTGGCGCAGGCGCTGGTCGGGGCCGACCCGCACTTCCACCTGGACGGCCCGATCGACGCGACCCGCGCGGTCCTCGGCAAGGCGGGCATGTCCCTGAAGGACATCGACCTCGTGGAGATCAACGAAGCTTTCGCGTCCGTGGTGTTGAGCTGGGCCCAGGTCTTCGAGCAGGACCTGGAGAAGGTCAACGTCAACGGCGGCGCGATCGCGCTCGGGCACCCGGTGGGGGCGACGGGGGCGCGGCTCATCACCACGGCGCTGCATGAACTGGAGCGCGCGGACAGGGAGTTCGCGTTGATCACGATGTGTGCGGGGGGTGGGTTGGCCACCGGCACGATCATTCAAAGGCTGTAGACAGGGTTTGTTGCGTACTGGTCAACTTGGCGGATGCTGATCAATGTCATCCTCCGTGCCCTGCCCTTCTACGTCCGTGAACCGATCATGATCGGGATCTGTCTCTTCTTCGCCGGCCTTGCCCTCTACTGGTTCGTCACGGACGGGGGCCTGGGCCGGGGCGGCTTCGGCCTGCTGTTCCTGGCGATCGCGGTCCTGCGCGGGTACTTCTTCCGCAAGGAGTGGAGAACCCACCGGGCGGCGAAGGAAGGGGCCGCCACGGCGCAGGCGTGACGCCTCACCCGTCCCGTGGAGCCGTACCGATGAGTTTCCGCCGCCCTCGCGGTCCTGACTGCGAGGAGGTGGTCGCGATGGGTGCGACGGCGGAGCAGGAAGCTCTGGAGCGGTTGCGGGTCCTGGTCGGGGAGTGGGTGGTCGAGGCCGAGTTTCCCGGGCAGGGGGCCGCGTCGGGGCGGTCCGTGTTCGCGTGGGAGCCCGGCGGGCGGTTCCTGGTGCAGCGGACCCGGGCGCCGGGACCCGCTCCGGACAGCATGGCGATCGTGTCGGTCGAGCCGGAGACCGGGGCGTACACGCAGCACTACTTCGACTCGCGGGGGGTCGTGCGGGTGTACGCGATGACCTTCGACGGTGCGGTGTGGCAGTTGCTGCGCGAGGAGGAGGACTTCTCGCCGCTGTCCTTCCGGCAGCGGTTCACCGGGCGGCTCGGCGCGGACGGCGACAGCATCCACGGGGTGTGGGAGCGGTCGAGGGCCGCGTCGGCGGAGTGGGAGACGGACTTCCCGCTGACGTATCGAAGGAGCCGCTGAGATGCGGCCGGGCGTCGACAGCGCCCGCGGGATCGTCGAGGCGAACCGGTATCTGGTGCTGGCCACCGCGGACGCGGAGGGGCGGCCGTGGAGCACGCCGGTCTACTTCGCGCACGTGGAGTGCCGGGAGTTCTTCTGGGTGTCCTCGCCGGACGTCACGCACTCGCGGAACATCGCCGTACGGCCCCAGGTGGGCATCGTCGTCTTCGACTCCACGGCGGAGATCGGGACCGGGCAGGGGGTGTACATGTCCGGCGTCGCCGAGGAGGTCGGGGAAGGGGCCGAGCGGGCGCTGGAGGTGTACTCGCGGCGGTCGCTGCTGCACGGCGGGCGGGTCTGGACCGTCGACGACGTGCGCGGCGACTCCGGGATGCGGCTCTACCGGGCGGTGGCCGAGTCGCACTCGATGCTGGCGAAGGACGGGCGGCCGGATCACCGGGTGAGGGTGTAGCGGGCTACACCGGGGGTTCGGGAGCGCGGTCCCTCGTGGGGGCGGGCGGGGGACGGGATCGTGGATCACGGATCGCGACGGATCGCGACGGATCCATCGGTCCTGGTCACCCTGGCCTCCCCACCCCTAAGGAAGATCCCGTGTCCTCTGCGCTCACCTCCGTCAAGTCCTTCCTCGCCGACCTGCTGCTGTGGGCCTTCTTCGTCGGCGGTCTCGCCGCCGGCGGTGCGGCCGGGGCCGTGCTGGACGGCACCCGGAAGGACGTCGTGACCTACGGCGGGTCCGTCGTCGCGTTGCTCGCCGGGTCGCGGATCGCCGCCAAGCCGAGGATCAGGGCGTTCCTGTCGCGACCCGGCACCCTGTGGTTCCTGTTCCTCTTCAACGGCGTCACGGCCGTGGTCCTGTACGTCGTCCTCGGCGGGGTCGACGGAATCATCGCCGCCGCCGCGATGGGCCTGGTCTCCCTGGGCGCCGCGGGCGGCCTGGTCGGCGGCCGACGCAGGCGGACACAGGAGGCCGCCCCGCGGGGCAGGGCGGCGCGGACGACTCCGGGGGCCTGACGCCACCTGTCGGGCCGACCGGCGGCCCGGTCACCTCGGCCGGCGTCCCGGTCACTGGCCCGACTCCCCTGTCACCTCGGCCGACCTGCCGGTCACTCGGCCGACCTGCGCGCCTCGCCCGACCTCCCAGTCACCGGCCGGACGTCCCGCTCGCCTCGGCCGGCGTCCCGGTCACTCGGCCGACCTGCCGGTCGCCTCGCCCGACGTCCCAGTCACCGGCCGGACGTCCCGCTCGCCTCGGCCGGCGTCCCGGTCACGGGCCCGACTCCCCGGTCACCTCGGCCGGCGTCCCGGTCACTCGGCCGACCTGCCGGTCGCCTCGCCCGACCTCCCAGTCACCGGCCCGACGCCCTACTCACCTCGGCCGACATCCCAGTCACTCGCCCGACCTCCCGGTCACCTCAACCGACTCCCCGAGCTCTGCAATGGCCGTCGCCGTGCTCGACGCGGACGCCGTGTCCCCCACCGCCGTGAACAGTTCGTGGGCCCGGTGCAAGTGCGTGCGGGCCTCCTTGTGTTCGCCGCAGTGGCGCAACGCCGTGGCGAGGCCCGTGAGGGCCTGGGCCTGGAGGCGGTCGAGGCCGTCGTGGGAGAGGGGCGGGGTGACGGTCCGGTAGGCCGCCACCGCCTCGGGCCAGCGTTCCAGTGCCAGCAGGTCGCTCGCTATCTCGTTCCGGAGATGGGCCTCGATGTACGCGTCCAGGCCGGGCACGTCCCCGGCGGAGGTGCCCAGCAGGGCCCGGTGCAGGGTCAACGCCTCCTCCGCGCGGCCGGATTCCCGCAGCGCCCTGCCGAGGACCCGCTGGGAGACCGCCCGGCCCGCGGTGTCGCCGGTCTCCTCGAAGAGCCGGGTGGCCCGCGCGGCCGCCTGAGCCGCCTCCGCGGGCCGCTCCAGACTCAGACAGGCCCCGCTGATGTACGCCCACGCCCACGCCTGCTCGTCGAGCGCACCGGTCTCGGTCGCCAACGCAAGGGCCCTGCGCGCCAGTTGCTCGCCCTCCACGTACTGGTAGGCGCCGACCGAGTGGGCCCAGGCGAGACAGTTGAGCTGGTGGGCCTCGGCCGTGCGGTCCCCGAGGGCGGCCGCGGACCGGGCGCCGTAGGAGAAGAGGGTCCGCCACTCGGGCCACGGGCTCCACCGGTCGGAGAACCAGTACAGGGTGCGCGAGACATGCAGGATCTCCGCGTGCCGCTCCGCGGCGAACAGCACCGGCAGTGCGCCCGCCCAGTTCGCGCGTTCCGCGGTCAGCCACTCCTCCGCCGCCTCCGGGGACTCGGGGGCGAAGGCGGCGGTCCCGCCCGGCCACGGCTCCGGCGCACCCGGCGCCTCGAACCGGCGTCCCGCCGCCGAGGCCGACCGCAACAGCCAGTCCGCCAGCCGCAGCCGGACCTCCCCGGCCGCCGACTCGGGCTCCTCGGCGGCCAGTTGCTCCCGCGCGAAGAGCCGTACGAGATCGTGCAGGGCGTACCGGCCGGGCGCGGTCTCCTCCAGCAGGCCCCGGTCGACCAGCAGGTCCAGGGAGTCCTCGGTGGTCAGCGGGTCCTCGCCGGTCAGGACGGCGGCGAGCTCGGGGCCGGTGTCATGGCCCGGGACCAGGGCGAGTCGGCGCAGCAACAACCGGTGCGATGCGGTGAGTTGGCCGTAGGAGAGGGCGAGCGCGCTGCGCACGGCGAGGTCGCCCGCCACCAGGCCGCTCAACCGGCGCCCCTCGTCGGCGAGTTGGTCCACCAACCGGGCCGGTGTCCAGCTCGGCCGGCTGGAGAGACGGTTGCCGACGATCCGCAGGGCCAGCGGGAGATGGCCGCACAGCTCGGTCAGCCGGGTGATCGCCTCGGACTGGCCGTCGGTGCGCGGGGCGCCGAGGATCCGCCCCAGGAGCCGCGCCGACTCCCCGCCGCTGAGCCCGCCGAGCCTGATCCGCCGTACGCCTTCGAGACCGGCCAGCGGCCGTCTGCTGGTGACCAGCACGAAACTGCCCTCGGCGTCCGGCAGCAGCGGCCGGGTGAGGGTCTCGTCGGCCGCGTCGTCGAGGACGATCAGCGCCCGCCGACCGGCGATCGTGGTCCGGTACAGGGCCTCGCGGGCGACCGGGTCGACCGGGATCCGGTCGGGCGGCTGGCCGAGCGCGGTGAGCAGCAGGACCAGCGCCTCGGCGGGCGGCAGCGGCGCCTCGCTCATGCCGTGCAGCTGGACGCAGACACTGCCGTCCGGGAAGGAGCCGCTCAGCCGCCGTACGGCCTCCGCGGCCAGGGTCGTCTTGCCCTGCCCGCCCGGCCCGAAGAGGACCGCGGCACGCGTGCGCGTGCCGGTGGCGAGCGCCTCCAGATCCGCCAGCTCCTGCCGGCGGCCGGTGAAGTCCGGGACGGTCCGCAGGAGATACGGCGGTGCCGGTGCCGCCGCGCGCTCCCGGCCGGCGTCGGCCAGCCGCTGGAGCCGCTCGCGCTGCTCGGCGTCCAGCCGGAGGGCGGCACCGAGCGCCTCGACGGTACGCCGCTGCGGGCCCCGGCTGCGGCCGCGCTCCAGGTCACCGAGGGCGCGCACACTCACCCCGGACGCCTCGGACAGCTCCTCCAGGGTCAGCCGGGCGGCCCGGCGCAGGGAGCGCAGCATCACACCGAAGGCGGTGCCGCCCCGGGGCACCTCGGACTGCGGGACTTCGTGGTCATGACTGGTCATCACGACAATTAGAACAAGCACTCGCTACTTCCGCCTGCACTTCTGCCTGGTGACCATGGGCGGTTCCTGGTGAGCTGGAGCCTCGTCCAAGGGAGAGGAACCCCATGCCGTACATCACCGTCGGTGAAGAGAACAGCGCTCCGATCGAGCTGTACTACGAGGACCACGGCACCGGGCAGCCGGTCGTCCTGATCCACGGCTACCCGCTCGACGGCCACTCCTGGGAGAAGCAGCTGCCGGCGCTCCTGGAGGCCGGCCACCGGGTCATCACCTACGACCGCCGCGGTTTCGGCCGCTCCTCGCAGCCGACCACGGGCTACGACTACGACACCTTCGCCGCCGACCTCGACAAGGTGCTCACCACCCTGGACCTGACCGACGCGGTCCTCGTCGGCTTCTCGATGGGCACCGGTGAGGTGGGCCGCTACCTGGGCGCCTACGGTTCGGGCCGGGTCGCGAAGGCCGCCTTCCTGGCCTCCCTGGAGCCCTTCCTGCTCAAGACCGACGACAACCCGACGGGCGTCGACAAGTCGGTGTTCGACGGCATCCTGGACGCCGTCACCAAGGACCGCTACGCCTACTTCGACGCCTTCTACCAGGACTTCTACAACCTGGACGAGACGCTCGGCAGCCGGATCAGCGAGGCGGCCGTGCGGGGCAGCTGGAACGTGGCGGCGGGTGCCTCGGCGCACGCCTCGGTGGCCTGCGTGCCGACCTGGATCACCGACTTCCGGGCCGACGTGGCGAAGATCGACGTACCGGCGCTGATCCTGCACGGCACCGCCGACCGCATCCTGCCGATCGACTCCACCGGCCGCCCCTTCCACGCGCTGCTGCCGTCCGCCGAGTACGTCGAGATCGAGGGCGCGCCGCACGGCCTGCTGTGGACGCACCACGAGGAGGTCACCTCGGCGCTGCTCTCCTTCCTGGCGAAGTAGGCGGGCTACTCGCGCCCGGAGGCGGTCACCGCGAGCACGGCCACCAGCCCCGCCGCGATCGCCAGCGGCAGGGCGAGGCCGTGGTGGAGCACCAGCCACGCGCCCAGGGCGGCCCCGGCCACCATCGCGACCACGGACGCCGTACGGCGCGGAGAGCGGGTGCCGGGGCCGCCGCCCGCGCGCGAGTCGGCGGCGAGGCCGGTCAGCGTCATGGTCAGCACGGTCGTCGTCAGGTCAGGGATGCCGAGCCTGCGGACCGTGGCGTTGCGCAGGCCCATCGCGAAGGCCGTCACGGCGATCAGGGTGTAGGCGGTGGCCGTGGCGCCGGGCGCGGCGAAGGCGACCACGGCCGAGACACCGAGCAGCACCGCCTCGGCGGCGAGCGTGCGCCGGGTCCAGGTCCGGCGGGAGCCGGCACCGAGCCGTACGGCGACCCGGCCGCCCGCCGTCGCGCCCACCACGAAGGACCCCAGCGAGGTCAGGGTGTGCGCCACCGAGAAGCCGGGGGCACCGGCCGCCGCGAAGCCGAGCACGACCACATTGCCGGTCATGTTCGCGGTGAAGACGTGTTCCAGGCCCAGATAGCTGACCGCGTCGATCAGCCCGCTGACCACCGTCAGCCCCAACAGCACGGGCACCAGGCGCAGTCCGCGCGCCTCGGGGTCGGCGGCCGGCTTCGTGCCGGTACCGCTCTGTTCGCTCATCGGGTCTCCGGACGGCCGGACGGACGGGGTGCACCCAAGTCCACCACGGAAGCGGGGGACTCTCGGATGTCGGGGTGAACGGCGCGTCCGTAGCGTCGATGGACATGAGTGATGAGACGCGCAAATACCCTGGAAAAGGCCTGAGTTGGTGCGGGCGGAGGGGGCTTGCCGGAGCGGCGGCCCTGCTGCTCGCCGGGCTCGCCGCGACCCCGGTGGCGGCGGCCGGGGGCGGAGAGGCGCATCCGGCGCCCCGCGGTGACCTGCTCTCCGTCACGCCCGTGGCCGACCGGGACGCCGGGCAGGTCAGGTCGTTCCTGACCGGGCGGGACGTCGACGCCGACGTGGTGCGGTACGGCCTACGGGCGTACCGGCTGACCTACCGGACCGTCGACCCGCACGGCGCGCCCACCACCGCGACCGGCCTGCTGACGCTCCCCGAGGGCGGCCCGCACCGCCTCGACCTGGTCTCCGACACCCACGGCACCATGGTCGACCGTGACTACGCGCCCTCGGCGAGCGAGGATTTCGGGCGCATACCGTCGTATCTGAACGCGAGCGCGGGCCGTGCGGTCGCCGCCCCCGACTACCTCGGCCTCGGCAGGGGGCCGGGCCCTCACCCGTACATGGACACCGCCTCGTCCGTGACCGCCTCCCTCGACATGCTCCGCGCCGCCCGGACGGCAGCGGACCGGCTCGGCCGCCCGCTCACCGGGGACCTGTACGTGACGGGCTTCTCGCAGGGCGGCCAGGTCGCGATGGCGCTCGGGAAGGCGCTGGACAAGGGCGCCGACCGGCACTTCCGGCTGCGGGCACTCGCCCCGGTCAGCGGCCCGTACGACCTGGAGGGCCAGGAGATGCCCGCGCTGTTCGACGGCCGGGTCAACGACGTCAGCGGGGTCCTGTACACCGCGTACTGGCTGGTCGCGCAGAACCGGCTGCACCCCCTCTACCAGCACCCTTCCGACGCGTTCCGCGCCCCCTACGCGAGCCGGGTCGAGCGCCTCCTCGACGGCAGCCACGAGCAGGAGGAGGTCGTCAGGGGCCTCGCGCCGACGGTGGAACAGCTGCTCACCCCCACCTTCCACGACCGGCTGCGGCACCCCTCCGGCCCGGTGCTGGACGCGATGCGCGCCGCCGACCACACCTGCGACTGGAAGCCGGCGGCTCCGGTACGGCTGTACGCCGCCACCGGCGACACCGACGTGCCCCTCGCCAACACCCGGACATGCGCCCGCACCCTCGCAGGTCAGGGAGCGAGGGTGCGGGTGGTCGAGCAGGGGGCCGTGGACCACTTCGGCTCGGCCGTGGTGTCGGCGCCCCAGGTGGTGCGGTTCTTCGACGGCGTACGGCGGTGAGTCGCACGGTGGCTTTGGCCGTACGGCGGTGAGCCGCGCGGTGGGTCGAAGGTGTACGGCGGTGCTGGGCGCGGGGCTCAGGGCGCGGTGGCTCAGTACCAGCCGTTGGCCTGCCAGAAGGCCCAGGCGCCGGTCGGGCTGCCGTAGCGGGAGTTCATGTAGTCAAGACCCCACTTGATCTGGGTCTTGGCGTTGGTCTTCCAGTCGGAGCCGGCGGAGGCCATCTTGGAGCCCGGGAGGGCCTGTACCAGGCCGTAGGCGCCGGAGGAGGCGTTCGTGGCGTTGACGTCCCAGCCGCTCTCGTGCTCGACGATCTTGCTGAAGGCCGCGTACTGGGCGGCGTTCGGGATCATCTGGTGGGCGATGGCCTTGGCCTGGGCGGAGGAGCTGGTCGTGGCCGCCTGGGCCGGCGCCGCGGTCAGGACCAGGCCGGCGGTGGCGGCGGCCATCGCGGCGGTGGTGATGGCCTTCTTCGGGGAAGCGATGCGGCGGGCGATGCGGGAGACGGACACGGAGAACCTTTTCGTCGGGGACGGTGGTGTCGCTCGCGGTCCCGGGGGGACATGCGTCGGCGCCGAGGCCCGTGGGCGTGTCGGCGCCGTGCGACGTCGTCCACAGAAACAGGCTCGGCAGGCGTCCGCAATAACCCCTTTTACTAGTGGTGGTCGAATCGCCGGGAATGGCCGTACGTGTGATCCGGCTCTCAAAGTGCAGGTCAGAAGGGGTGCGCGATGGGCGTTATGTCGGAATTGCTCCTACTGTTCCCCCTAGTAGGTGAGCTGGGTCATGTGGGGCGCTTCACCGCCCGGGCGCCTCGAATGTGACCTGGGCCTCGAAAGCCGCGCGTCGGGTCGCCCGGCGCAGCCCCCTGAGGAGGGCCGGGCCGAGGGTGAGGGTCAGGACGACGGTGACCAGCGCCCGGCCCAGGTCCCAGCCGAGGGACGTGGCCAGGCAGTACGCCACGAACCGGGCCAGGTTGGCGGGGACCCCGGCGTGCGGGTCGAAGGCGATGTTCGAGGCGAGGGCGCCCATGAAGGGCCAGCCGGCCATGTTCATGGCGGTGCCGTAGGCGAAGGCGGCGAGGAAGCCGTAGGCGGCCAGGACCCGGACCTCCGTACGGCCCGCCGCGCGAGCCGGTACCGGCAGCAGGCCCGCGCCCATCGTGAACCAGCCCATCGCCAGCATCTGGAACGGCAGCCAGGGGCCGACCCCGCCGGTGAGCAGGGCGGACGCGAACATCGTGACGTTGCCGAGCACGAAACCGAAGCCGGGGCCCAGCACGCGGCCGCTGAGCACCATCAGGAAGAACATCGGCTCGATACCGGCGGTGCCCGCGCCGATGGGCCGCAGGGCGGCGCCGGTCGCGGCGAGCACACCGAGCATCGCCACGGCCTTGGGGCCGAGGCCCGACTCCGCGATCGACGCCGCGACCACCGCCACGAGGAGGACCAGCAGGCCGGCGAAGAGCCAGGGGGCGTCCTGGGTGTGGCTGCCGACCTGGGAGTCGGGCGGGGCGAGGAAGGGCCAGCCGAAGGCGACGACGCCCACGGCGCTGACGAGGGTGAGGGTGAGGAGGGAGCGGGGGCCCAGGGGGACGGCTCTGGGCGTGCGGGGTGTGCGGGGTGTGCTGGGCGTGCCGGGGGCCCGGGTCATGACAGGGCCTTCCGTACCTGGGCCACCGTGAGCCACCGCTGCGGGGCGAGGATCTTGCTGACCTGGGGGGCGAAGGAGGGGGAGGACGTGATGACCTCCGCGGCCGGGCCGTCGGCGATCACCTCGCCCTCGGCCAGCAGGATCACCCGGTGGGCGAGCTCGGCGGCGAGTTCCACGTCGTGGGTGGCCAGCATGATCGCGTGGCCGGCGGCGGCGAGGTCCGTCAGCAGGCCGACCAGGCGGGACTTCGCCGCGTAGTCCAGGCCGCGGGTCGGTTCGTCCAGGAGCAGGAGGGGTGGGCGGGCGGTCAGGACCACGGCGAGGGCGAGGGCGAGGCGCTGACCCTCGGACAGGTCCCGGGGGTGGGTGTCGTCGGTCACCCCCGGGAGCAGGTCGGTCACGAGGGCGCGGCAGGTGCCGGGTGCCGCGGCGGCGTCCTTGTCGGCGGCTCGGCACTCGGCGGCGACCGTGTCGGCGTAGAGGAGGTCGCGGGGTTCCTGCGGGACGAGGCCCACTCGGCGGACGAGGTCCCGGGGCGGGGTGCGGTGGGGTGGGGCACCGCCCACCTGGACCGCGCCGGTGGTCGGGGTCACGAGTCCGACCAGGGTGTTGAGGAGGGTGGACTTGCCGGCGCCGTTGCGGCCCATGAGGGCGATGGTCTCGCCGGGGCGGATGGTGAGGTCGAGGTGGCGCAGGGCCTGGACGTGGGCCCGGCGGACGGAAAGGGCGGTGACGTCGGCGAGGTTCGGTGCGGGGGGAGTGGGGCGGGTGCGGAACGCCCGCCTTCGGCGGGGCGTTCCGGGGTTCCCACCCGCACCACCCATGCGGCTTTCGTTGTCGGGTGCGGGTGGCCCCTGTGGGGCGGGCCCGCCGTCGGCGGCTGCGGGTGCGGTGGCTGCGGCTGCGGGTGCGTTGTCCGTCGGTACCCGTCCGGCCAGTCGCTCCCTCAGGGCCCCCGCCCTGCGGCGGGCGTCCCGCACCGTCAGCGGCAGGGGGTCCCAACCCGCCACGCGGCCCAGGTCCACCACCGGTGGGTACACCGGGGACACCGCCATCATCTCGGCCGGGGTGCCCACGCGCAGTGCCGCGCCCGGGGTCGGGAGGAGGGCGACCTGGTCGGCGTACTGGATGACGCGTTCCAGGCGGTGTTCGGCCATGAGGACCGTGGTGCCGAGGTCGTGGACCAGGCGTTGGAGGACGGCCAGGACCTCCTCGGCCGCCGCGGGGTCCAGGGCCGAGGTCGGTTCGTCCAGGACCAGGACCCGGGGGTGCGGGGTGAGGACCGAGCCGATCGCCACCCGCTGTTGCTGGCCGCCGGAGAGGGTGGCCAGGGGGCGGTCGCGGAGCGGGGCCAGGCCCAGCAGGTCCAGCGTCTCCTCCACCCGGCGGCGCATCACCGCCGGCGGCAGGCCCAACGACTCCATGCCGTAGGCGAGTTCGTCCTCGACCGTGTCCGTCACGAAGTGGGACAGCGGGTCCTGGCCCACCGTGCCGACCACGTCGGCCAGTTCACGCGGCTTGTGGGTGCGGGTGTCGCGGCCGGCCACCGTGACCCGGCCGCGCAGGGTGCCGCCGGTGAAGTGCGGGACCAGCCCGCTGACCGCGCCGAGGACCGTGGACTTGCCGACCCCCGACGGGCCGACGAGCAGCACCAGTTCACCCTCGGGCACCTCGAAGTCGACGCCCTGGACGGTGGGTTCGGCGGCCCCGTCGTACGTCACGGAGACGTCCTCGAAGCGGATCACGGCGACGGCTCCTTGGGGGCGGGGGAGAGGAAGGCCGGCAGGAGGCCCACCAGGACGGCCGCGGCGGGCCACAGCGGGAGGGCGGGCGCGACGAGCGGGACCACGCCGGGGTTCAGGGCGGCCGGGTCCGTGACGCTCGCGAGGGACAGCGCCGCCGCGGCGGCCGCGCCGGAACCGGCGACCAGGACGGCACGGGGAGTCCAGCGGTCCGGCCGGTAGCGCGTGCGCGGGGTGCGGCGGCCGCCCAGCCGCAGGCCCGCGAGGGCGGCGGTCAGACCGGCGAGGAGGACGGGGAGGCCGTACGTGCCGCCTTCGGCGGTGAGCAGTCCGTACGTTCCCGCGCAGACCCCGAGCAGACCGCCGAGGGTGAGCGCGGTGGTCGTACGGCGGACCCGGGGCGCGACCTCGGCGGTACGGCCGTAGCCGCGGGCGTCCATCGCGGCGGCGAGGGCGACCGAACGCTCCAACGCGCCCTCCAGGACCGGGAGTCCGACCTGGAGGAGACCTCGCAGGCCGGTGTCCGGGCGGCCACGCAGCCGGCGGGCGGCGCGCAGGCGTTGGACGTCGGCGATGAGGTGGGGGGCGAAGGTGAGCGCCACGACCACGGCGACGCCGAGTTCGTAGAGGGCGCCGGGGAGGGACTTCAGGAGGCGGTGCGGGTTGGCGAGGGTGTTCGCGGCGCCCACGCAGATGAGGAGCGTGGCCAGTCTCAGGCCGTCGTAGAGGGCGAAGACGAGGGACTCCGCGGTCACCCTGCCGCCGAGCCGGATGCCCTGCGCCCAGTCGGGGAGCGGGAGTTCGGGGAGCGTGACCAGGACGTGGGTGCCGGGCACGGGGGAGCCGAGCACGACGGTGAACAGGAGGCGGACGAGGAGGACGGCGAGGGCGAGCTTGAGGAAGGCGGCGTAGGACCGGGACCAGGGGGAGGGCCGGCGGCACGTGGCCACCACGTGGGCGGAGACGGCGACGAGGAGCGCGAGGAGCAGCGGGTTGCCGGTCCGGGTGGCCGCGACACCGAGACCGAGAGCCCAGAGCCACCAGGCACCGGGGTGCAGGGACGCCGGGCGGGGGGCCGGCGGGGCAGGTCGGGTGCCGGTGTCGGGGTCAGTGCCGGTGCCGGTGCCGGGACCTGTGCCGGTGTCGGTGCCGTCCGTCGGGTGTCCGGCCTCGCTACGCATCGCGGCGGCGCCTCGCCTGCCAGGTCGCTGCGGCGGCCAGTGCCACTACGGCCGCCGCTCCCGCCCACAGGCCCAGCGACGGGCCGTCGTCGTGCTTCTTCTCGGCGGGTGCCGCCTTCTTCGACCCTGTCACCGCCTCACCGCAACCCGTCCGGGGGTACCCCGAGATCGCGCAGAGCAGGGCGTTCGTGTTGTAGCGGAGCGGCTTCGCGACCGTCGCCAGGGCCTCCGCGGTCGTCGCGTCGCGGGGCACCACCGCGCACGCGCCGCGCTGCGCCGGGGGCTGCTCACCGGAGGGCGCGTCCGCGGCCGTACCGAAGTCGATGACCAGGGCCACGCGCTTTCGGCCCTCCTGGGCCGGCGTGCGCGCGCAGATCGCCGTGAACGACGCCGACCCGCGGGGCCTGCTCGCGTCCGCCGAGTCCTCGCTCACCGCGAAGCGGAAGCCCTGGACGTCGCCGTCCGAGGGGACCGCGGTCGAGGGGCCCTGCGTGGCGTACGTCCAGGTCGTGCCGGTGCGGTCCCAGAAGGACCAGTAGCGGTAGCCGGTGGCGTGGGCCGGGCCCGCGACGGCGAGGAGCAGCCCGGCGAGGACGCCGAGGAGGGCCGCCCGGCGGATCACGGCTGCTTCCTCTTGTTGCGGGCGCTGAGGAGGAAGCCGATGCCCGCACCGGCGGCGAGGCCCGCGCCGACCATCCACCACACGGACGTACCGGAGTCGTCCTGGGACGCGCTGACCGGCGTCGGTCCGGTCGCGGTCAGCCGCTCCACCAGGTCCGTGCCGCCGAAGTCGCGCGGGTCGGTGCCGGTCGCCTCGGCGGCGAGGATCAGCTGGGCCCAGGCCGCCGGGCCGTTCTGCTCGGCCCACTTCGCGGAGTTCCGCTTCAGCCACTCCAGGGGCTTGCGCGCGGCCCCGGTACCGCCCTGCACGGCGAGTGCGACGACCGCGTCCGCCGTGTTGCCGTAGTCGGGCTGATTCTCGGCGCCGGGGAGAGCGGACTTCAGGTAGCCGTCCTTCGCGACGGCCGCGGCGAGATAGGCGGCTCCGTTGGTCGCGGCCCGCGTCCGGGTGAGGTCCGGCGCGTCGGCGCAGGTGAGCTCACCCCGGATGTCGGGCTTCGCCGTCAGCAGGTCCCTCCCCGACGCGGCGACGACCGCCGCCGCCGTCGCGTCCGCGTTGGCCCTGAGCTCGCCCTTCTTGTCCGGCTGGTAGGCGAAGGCGCCCCCGTCCGCACACGGCAGGGACAGCTTCAGCAGGGCGTCGTAAGGCGACTTCGTGCCGACGCGGACCTCCGGGACGGAGAGGTCCTGCGTGTGGAGCGCGCCGATCACCACGGACGTCGAGTTGGCGTCGCTGGCCCCGCCGGGCGCGTAGCCCCAGCCGCCGTCCTTGTTCTGGACGGACTTCAGCCAGGCCACCGCCTCGGTGACCGCGCTGTCGTGCCCGCCGACCGCGGAGAGGGCCTGGGCGGCGGCCGCGGTGCTGTTGGTGTCGACCATCAGCTTGGCGTCGCAGGCCTTGGCCGGGTTCGCGCGGAACGCCGGGAACGCCCCGTTCGCACACTGCTGTCCGGCCAGCCACTCGACGGCCGCGGCGGGAGGGTTTTCGTGGACCCGGTGCAGGGCGATCAGCGCGTAGGACTGCCGCCAGACCCCGTCGTACGTGGGGTCGCCGCTGCCGTAGAGCCCCGAGGGCAGGGACGGCTTCGGGGACGGCGATGCGGCGACGGCGGGCGTGGCCGTACCCCCGATCACGACGGCGGCGGCCAGGACCGCGGCGCTGCGGCGGACGTTCATGATCGGCGGATGCCCTTCTCCCTGCGGGGAACCGGGCAGCACGGGAGGACCCCCCCGGGCGGCTCGGCTCCGTATACCTCGACGGTGCCGCGCATCGGCCGGTTGCCGGTGCGCGCGAGCCGGTCACTGGCCGTGCGGGGCAGTCCGGCTCACCGCCTGTGGGGGCGGGTTACGGTTGCGGGTCAGCGCCGGAATTGCACCGGCTTTCCCCCGTACGGGTGTGATGACGACCCGGCTACTGTACTCGCCCGTAGGGAAGCGGCTGAGGGGCGCCTGTGCGGAGCTGCCTCCGTTGATCAGCCTGTGCGGAGCCGGAGCCGGTGTGCTCAGACCGCCACGTACGTCACCGGATCGCTCCCCGTCACCGCCTCCGCCCGCCCCAGCTTCACCAGCCGCCGCAGATGCGCCTCGGCCTCGGAGACCGCGATGTTCCGTGAGCCGTAGGGGATCTGGTCCCAGGGCCGGTTCCACTCCATGCGCTCGGCGAGCTGCCAGGGGGTGAGGGGCTCGGCGAGGAGGGAGCGCAGGTCGGTGAGGCGTTCCTCGTGGTGGGCGAGCAACTCCCGTACGCGCGCCTCGGCGTCGGTGAAGACGTGCTGGTGGGCGGGGAGGACCTCGGCGGGCGCGAGGCGGCCGATCCGCTCCAGGGAGTCGAGGTAGTCGCCCAGCGGGTCGGTCACGGTGGCGTCGTCGGGGTCCTCGTACAGGCCGATGTGCGGGGTGATCTCGGGCAGCAGATGGTCGCCGGAGAACAGACGTCCGCGGCCCGGCAGGTGAGCCGGGTGCTCCTCCTCCAGGTGCAGACAGACATGGCCGGGGGTGTGTCCCGGGGTCCAGATCGCGCGGAGTCTGCGGCCGGGGAGGTCCAGGAGCTCACCGGGGACGATCTCGCGGTCGGGCAACGCGGGCGAGAAGCCCGGGAGTTGGCGTCGGCGGGCGGTGCGCAGAGGCGCCACGTGCTCCTCCGGGGCGCCCGCCGCCTCCAACTTGGCCGTCATATAGGTGAACCAGCGCTCGGCCCGGGTCTCCCGGGTGCGCCGCACGATCGCGGAGTCCGCCGCGTGCATGGCGATCCAGGCGCCGGAGGCCTCCCGGACCTGTTCGGACAGACCGTGGTGATCGGGGTGGTGGTGGGTGATGACCACACCGTGGATCTCGCCGACGCCGGTCCCGCACGCGGTCAGTCCCTCGGCGAGGGTGTCCCAGGAGGCCGGGTCGTCCCACCCGGTGTCCACCAGCACCGGACCCCGGTCGGTCTCGACGACGTACACGAGCGTGTGGCCGAGGGGGTTGTCGGGGATGGGCACCTGAACGGACCGGACGCCGCCACCATGGTCGTACACCTGCGCCATGAGCTCCCCAATCACCGCGTTCCGGCCATCATAACTAGAACGGGTTTCGACGGTAGCCTGAGGTCACCAACAGCCGTGGCGTGCGGGCCGTGGACTCCTCCGAGTGGAACTGGTATCAGTTCCGTATCCGGTTATCTGATGGATCGTCAGCAAGCCGCCCCTGGGAGGCGTTCGCCATGGCCGAGCTCGTGGAACACGGACAGCTGTTCATCGGCGGGGAGTTGACCGACCCCCTGGGCAAGGACGTCATCGAGGTGATCTCCCCGCACACCCAGGAGGTCATCGGACGGGTGCCGCACGCCTCCCGCGCGGACGTGGACGCGGCCGTCGCCGCCGCCCGCACCGCCTTCGACGAGGGCCCCTGGCCGCGGATGTCCCTCGACGAGCGCATCGAGGTCGTCACCCGGATCAAGGACGCCATCGCGGTACGGCACGAGGAGATCGCCCGCGTGATCTCCTCCGAGAACGGCTCGCCGTACTCCTGGAGCGTCCTCGCCCAGGCCCTCGGCGCGATGATGGTCTGGGACTCGGCGATCACGGTCGCCCGGAACTTCGTCTACGAGGAGACCCGCGACGGAGTCCTCGGCCGCATCCTCGTGCGCCGCGAGCCGGTCGGGGTCGTGGCGGCCGTGGTGCCGTGGAACGTCCCGCAGTTCGTGGCCGCCGCCAAGCTCGCGCCCGCGCTGCTCACCGGCTGCACGGTGGTGCTCAAGCCGTCGCCCGAGTCGCCGCTGGACGCGTACATCCTGGCCGAGATCACCAAGGAGGCCGGGCTGCCGGAGGGGGTGCTGTCGATCCTCCCGGCCGACCGTGAGGTCAGTGAGTACCTGGTCGGGCACCCGGGGATCGACAAGGTCTCCTTCACCGGCTCGGTGGGCGCGGGCAAGCGGGTGATGGAGGTCGCGGCCCGCAACCTCACGCGCGTGACACTGGAGTTGGGCGGGAAGTCGGCGGCCGTGGTCCTGCCGGACGCGGACGTCGAGACGGCCGTCGCGGGCATCGTCCCCTCCGCCTGGATGAACAACGGCCAGGCCTGTGTGGCCCAGACCCGCATCCTGCTGCCCCGCTCCCGCTACGACGAGTTCGCCGAAGCCCTTGCGGCGGCGGCGAGTTCCCTGGTCGTGGGCGATCCGCTGGACCCGGCCACCCAGGTCGGCCCCCTGGTCGCGGAGCGCCAGCAGCGGCGCAACCTCGACTACATCAGGATCGGCCAGGAGGAGGGCGCGAAGATCCTCACCGGCGGCGGGCGTCCGGCCGGCCTGGACCGCGGCTGGTACGTCGAGCCGACGCTCTTCGGGGACGTCGACAACTCGATGCGGATCGCGCGGGAGGAGATCTTCGGCCCGGTGATCTGCCTGCTGCCGTACGGGGACGAGTCCGAGGCGGTGAAGATCGCGAACGACTCCGACTACGGCCTGTCCGGCAGCGTGTGGACGGCCGACGTCGAGCGCGGCATCGAGGTCGCGAAGCAGGTCCGCACCGGCACGTACAACGTCAACACCTTCAGCCTCGACATGCTCGGGCCCTTCGGCGGCTACAAGTCCTCCGGTCTGGGGCGGGAGTTCGGCCCGGAGGGCTACGGCGAGTTCCTGGAGCACAAGATGATCCACCTCCCGGCCGGCTGGGAGGGCTGAGGCGATGGGGGACCGCTGGCACGTCGAGGTCGACCGCTCCCTGTGCATCGGCTCGGCCCAGTGCGTCCACACCGCCTCCGACGCCTTCCACCTCGACACGGCCCGCCAGTCCCACCCCACCGACCCGGAGACCGACGCCAACGAGAAGATCCTGGCGGCCGCCGAGAACTGCCCGGTCGAGGCGATCATGATCAGCCTGCTGGGGAACGGGGAGCCGGTGTTTCCGCCGGAGGAGTAGGGGGCGGGTTCGTTTCCAGGGTCAGGAGCTGTTCGGTGGTGCCGCTTCCGTCGGGGTGGCGCGTTGCGGAGGGAGACGGCGTACTCGTTTCCACCGAGCCGTCCGTGCCGGTGTCCGCGCCCCGAGAACGACGGCGTACGCTCCTGCGGTTGTCGTACGGCAGGGGTGGAACACATGACGAAGTCCGAGGCGAAGAAGCTGGTCGAGCAGGCGCGTGCGGCCTGGGACGCCGAGGAGTGGCTGCGGGCCGCCGAACTCTACGAGCAGGTCCTCGCGCACTTCCCGGACCTCGAGGTGAGCGCGGTGTGGTGGTACGACGCCGCGCTCGCCCACAAGTTCCTGCGGAACTGGGCCAAGGCGTACGAGCTGGGCCGGGAGGCGGCCGCCCGCAGCCCGCGCGGCGAGGGCGACCCGGCGTACTGGAACCTCGGCATCGCGGCCACCATCCAGCGGGACTGGGCGACCGCGCGCGACGCGTGGACCGGTTTCGGGATCCAACTCCCCGACGGCGAGGGGCAGATCGACGGCCGCTTCGGACACGCCTGCGTCCGCCTCGACACCGGCGGTGAGCGCGAGGTCGTCTGGATCGAGCGGCTGTGCCCCACCCGGGGCCGGGTCGTCAACGTGCCGGTCACAGGCGGCCGACGGTACGGCGAGATCGTGGTCCACGACGGCGAACCCAAGGGCGAGCGGGTCGTCGAGGGCTCGACCTTCCCCGTCTTCGACGAGCTGCTGCTCTTCGAGGCCTCCCCCCTGCCCACCCTGGAGGTCACCGTAGCCGCGGGCGAGGCGGCCGACCTGGAGGCACTCGTCCAACTCTTCACCGACCACGACTTCGGCGCCGAACCCGCGAGCAGCGTCCGCATCCTGTGCGCGTGTTGCAGCGAGGGCACGCACGAGCAACAGCGCACCACCGAGGCCGGCGCCCAACAGGTCTCCCTCGCCGCCCCCGAGGAGGAGGCGAGGCGACTCCTGGAGCAGTGGGCGGCCGAAACAGCGATCGGCCGAACCTGGAGCGGACTCACCGCGGTGGGCTAGCCATCCACGCGCCAGGTGTGAGCGCGCGGCGGCCGGCCGTACGCCAGCCGTCCGCGGCCGTGCGCCGGCTGCCACCGACCACGCGCCAGCCGTTTCCGCCGACGCGCCGCGCCACCGGCTACGCGCCCGCGGTCAGTTGCCCCGCGTCAGCCCCGATGCGCCAGCCGGCCCCGAGCGGGCGAGCCCCAGCGCAGGGCGCGCGAGACGGGTCGTACATAACTGGCGTGCGCGAAGGAGCTCCGCGTCAAAAGGCCTACCGCCGCGACTCCGTGAGGTCGATCAGGCGGCATACGGTTTCGATGTCGATCTTCACCTGGGCGATGGAGGCCCGGCCCGACAGCCAGGTGATCAGGGCCGAGTGCCAGGTGTGTTCGATGACGCGGACCGCGGAGAGCTGCTCGGGGGTGGGGTCCTCAAGGCCCATCGCGTCCAGGATGATCAGCGTGGTCTGGTGGGAGACCTGGTCGACCTCCGGGCTCACGCTGCGGTCCGCGAAGGTCAGCGCCCTGACCATCGCATCCGCCAGATGCGGCTCGCGCTGGAGCGCGCGGAAGGCCCGCATCAGGGTCTCCGCGACCCGCTCCGCCGCCGTCTCGCCCTGCGGCGGCTTCTTGCGGAGCGTGCCGTGCATGTGCTCCAACTGGTCCTGCATGGTGGCGACCAGCAGATGGATCTTGGACGGGAAGTAGCGGTAGAGGGTGCCGAGCGCGACCTGCGAGGACTCCGCGACCTCCCGCATCTGCACCGCGTCGAACCCACCCCGGCTCGCCAGCTGCGCGCTCGCGTGCAGGATGCGCCGGCGCCGCGCCTCCTGCCGCTCGGTCAGCGGCGGCGCGTCCGGTCGCGCGATACTGGCTTCCACTCTGGGCGGCTTGGCCACCTTGTCCACCTTGGGTTCCGTGACAGTCCGTGAGGGCGTGTGATCACTCAGCATGCCAGGGTGCCGAGCCGTGGCGCGGGCGCCGCGTTCGTGGCGTGAATCACCTGATCCACCGCTCACACGACCCCTACCTGCCGGTAGATTCAGAGCCTCCTGAACGATCAAGTCTGAAACTTGTTCTAGATTACCGTCTCGTCGTAATCTCGCGGGACAGTGCAGGCAGAAGGGGGCCCAGAGTGACCGCTGAGGCCAGTCAGGCCGGGCCCTTCGAGGACCCGGCCGCCGACGGCGAGCGACCGCTCCGTATCGCGCTCCTCACCTATAAGGGGAACCCGTTCTGCGGGGGCCAGGGGGTCTACACCCGGCACCTCTCGCGCGAGTTGGCCCGGCTCGGCCACCGGGTCGAGGTCATCGGTTCCCAGCCGTACCCCGTCCTCGACGAGGGCGTGCCGCTCACGGAGCTGCCGAGCCTGGACCTGTACCGCTCCCCGGACCCCTTCCGCACCCCGAAACGGGACGAGTACCGGGACTGGATCGACGCCCTGGAAGTCGCCACGATGTGGACCGGCGGCTTCCCCGAGCCGCTCACCTTCTCCCTGCGGGCCCGACGCCATCTCCGGGCCCGCACTGGTGAGTTCGACGTCGTGCACGACAACCAGACCCTCGGCTACGGCCTGTTGGGCGACATCGGCGCGCCGCTGGTGACCACCATCCACCACCCCATCACCGTGGACCGGCAGTTGGAGCTGGACGCGGCCGACGGCTGGCAGCAGCGGCTCTCCAAGCGGCGCTGGTACGCCTTCACCCGGATGCAGAAGCGCGTGGCCCGCCGGCTGCCCTCCGTGCTCACCGTCTCCGGCACCTCGCGGCAGGAGATCGTCGAGCACCTCGGCGTCCGGGACGACCGGATCCACGTCGTGCACATCGGCGCCGACACCGACCTGTTCAAGCCGGATCCGTCCGTGCCGGTGGTCCCCGGCCGGATCGTCACGACCTCCAGTGCGGACGTCCCGCTCAAGGGCCTGGTCTTCCTCGTCGAGGCCCTCGCGAAGGTGCGCACCGAACACCCCGGCGCGCACGTGGTGGTCGTCGGCAAGCGGCCCACGGAGGGCCCGGTCGCCGTCGCGATCGAGCGCTACGGCCTCGAAGGCGCCGTCGACTTCGTCAAGGGCATCTCGGACGCGGAACTGGTCGACCTGGTCCGCTCGGCGGAGATCGCCTGCGTGCCGTCGCTCTACGAGGGCTTCTCCCTGCCGGCCGCCGAGGCGATGGCGACCGGCACCCCGCTGGTCGCCACCACGGGCGGCGCGATCCCCGAGGTGGCCGGCCGCGACGGCGAGACGTGCCTCGCGGTACCGTCCGGGGACCCCGGTGCGCTGGCGGTGGGCCTGAGCCGCCTCCTGGGCGACCCGGACCTGCGGGCCCGACTCGGCGCAGCAGGCCGTGAACGCGTCCTCGCCCACTTCACCTGGGCCCGCGCCGCGGAGGGCACGGTGGCGAGATACCGGCAGGCGATCGCCGCGGAGACGCCGGGATCCGGCTCCGCCCCGGCGACCCCACGCCAGACGCGCTCTGCGGCCTCCGTGGCTCCCGTGGCTTCCCCGGCCTCGGCGGCTTCCCCGGCCTCCCTGGCCCCTGTGGCGGCTTCCGTGGCTCCTGCGGCCCCCGCGAGCCGCGGGGCGGACGCGGTGACCGCGGAGGGTGGTGATGCGGGCCCCACCGGCGCCCCGGAGCCCGCCGCCAGCGCCGACCGCACTCCGGCCGTGCGCGAGCCTGCCGCCACCGCGGGCAGCACCCCCGCGGTGCGCGAGGCCGCTGCCCGCGCCGACCGCACCGCCGCCGTCCGCGAGCCCGCCACCACCCCCGCCCCCGCCTCTCCAAGCAACAGCGGTGCCGTGTCCGCCGTTCCCAAGACCGCAGCCTCCACCACAGACTCCGGCGTCTCTCCCGAAAGCAGGGCCACGTGCTGACCGTCGACTTCTCCCGGTTCCCGCTCGCGCCGGGCGACCGTGTCCTGGACCTCGGCTGCGGGGCCGGCCGGCACGCGTTCGAGTGCTACCGGCGCGGTGCGCAGGTCGTGGCGCTGGACCAGAACGCCGAGGAGATCCGCGAGGTCGCGAAGTGGTTCGCGGCGATGAAGGAGGCCGGCGAGGCCCCCGAGGGCGCCACCGCCACCGCCATGGAGGGCGACGCCCTCGCCCTGCCCTTCCCCGACGAGTCCTTCGACGTCGTGATCATCTCCGAGGTCATGGAGCACATCCCCGACGACAAGGGCGTACTCGCCGAGATGGTCCGGGTGCTCAAGCCCGGCGGCCGGATCGCGATCACCGTCCCGCGCTACGGCCCCGAGAAGGTCTGCTGGGCGCTCTCCGACGCGTACCACGAGGTCGAGGGCGGCCACATCCGCATCTACAAGGCGGACGAACTGCTCACGAAGATCCGCGAGGCCGGGCTCCAGCCGTACGGCACCCACCACGCGCACGCCCTGCACTCCCCGTACTGGTGGCTGAAGTGCGCGTTCGGCGTCGACAACGACAAGGCGCTGCCGGTGAAGGCATACCACAAGCTGCTGGTCTGGGACATCATGAAGAAGCCGCTGGCGACCCGGGTCGCCGAGCAGGCCCTCAACCCCCTGATCGGCAAGAGCTTCGTGGCCTATGCGACCAAGCCGCACCTGCCCGCCGTGGACGCGCGGTGACGACTCCGCGTACCGAACACCTCGTCCTGCCCGGGGTGTTGACCGCCGAGCAGGCCGCCGCGACCGTCGCCGGGATCCTGGCCGTGCAGCGCGAGGACGGGGCGATCCCGTGGTTCCGTGGGCACCACCTCGACCCGTGGGACCACACCGAGGCCGCGATGGCCCTGGACGCGGCGGGCGAGCACGAGGCCGCCGAGCGGGCCTACGCGTGGCTCGCCCGGCACCAGAACACGGACGGTTCCTGGTACGCGGCCTACCAGGACGGCGACTTCGCGGAGGTCACCGACCGGGGGCGCGAGACGAACTTCGTCGCCTACATAGCCGTAGGAGTGTGGCACCACTACCTGTCCACCGGCGACGACACCTTCCTCGACCGGATGTGGCCGACGGTGTACGCGGCGACGGAGTTCGTGCTGGGGCTCCAGCAGCCGGGTGGGCAGATCGGGTGGAAGCGGGAGGACGACGGCCGTGCCGTCGCCGACGGGCTGCTCACCGGATCCTCCTCCATCCACCACGCCCTGCGGTGCGCTCTCGCGATCGCCGAACAGCGCGAAGAGGCGCAGCCGGACTGGGAGTTGGCCGTCGGCGCCCTGCGGCACGCGATCCGCCGCCACCCCGAGCGCTTCCTCGACAAGGACCGCTACTCCATGGACTGGTACTACCCGGTCCTGGGCGGGGCGTTGACCGGTACGGAGGCCAAGTCCCGTATCGAGGAGGGCTGGGAGCGGTTCGTCGTGCCCGGCCTCGGAGTGCGGTGCGTCGTCCCCAACCCGTGGGTGACGGGCGGGGAGTCGGCCGAACTCGCCCTGGCCCTGTGGGTGACGGGCGAGTCCGACCGGGCGCTGGAGATCCTCCAGTCCATCCAGCATCTGCGGGACGCCGAGAGCGGGTTGTACTGGACGGGCTACGTGTTCGAGGACCAGGCAATCTGGCCCCGCGAACTCACCACATGGACGGCGGGCTCGCTTCTACTGGCCGTTGCCGCGCTTGGAGGCCATGAGGCCACGTGCGCGGTGTTCGGGGGAGACCGCCTGCCACTGGGGTTGGACCCGGACTGCTGCGCCTGAGAGCTCGGAGGGTGCTGCGCGACGGCGGCTGCGGGTGATCCGTGGCTGGTCGCGCAGTTCCCCGCGCCCCTGACTGGGTTCAGTGACGGTGAGCCCTATTGGCTATGGCGTGGCCCACGAACAGGTACACCACAGCCGCCAGGCCGTAGCCGGCGACCACGCGGGCCCAGGCCTCGTCGAAGGTGAACAGGTCGTAGGACCAGCCGGCGAGCCAGCGGGCGGCGTCGTGGATGAACTGCACGAAGTCGTTCCCGCGGTTGGCGTCCAGCAGGTACATCAGAATCCACAGGCCCAGGATGAGGGCCATGATGTCGGCGACGACCGCTATGACCGTCCCGGCTGAATTGGCACCACGGCGCGTATGAGTGGACATGGTGTTCGAATGGCCGGGATTGCTCGAACGAAACCTGGCGTCATCCGTTGAGCTCCGCCAGCACCCGCAGCGTGTGCGGATCCGGTGCCAGCGCCAGCAGATCCGTCACCGGCCCCTTGCGCCACAACTCCAGCCGCTCGGCGATCCGTTCACGCGGTCCGACCAGGGAGATCTCGTCGGCGAACGCGTCGGGCACGGCGAGCACCGCCTCCTCCCGCCGCCCCTCCAGGAACAGCCGCTGGATCCTGCGGGCCTCCTCCTCGTACCCCATGCGGGCCATGAGGTCGGCGTGGAAGTTGCGGGCCGCGTGGCCCATCCCGCCGATGTAGAAGCCGAGCATCGTCTTGACCGGCAGCAACCCCTCGGCCACGTCGTCGCAGACCCGCACCTGGGCCATGGGAGCGATTAGGAAACCGTCCGGGGTGCCGGCGAGCGAGGCCTCGTACACCTCGGGCCGGGTCGGCGACCAGTACAGCGGCAGCCAGCCGTCCGCGATCCGGGTCGTCTGGGCGACGTTCTTCGGGCCCTCGGCGCCGAGCAGGATCGGCAGGTCGGGGCGGAGGGGATGGGTGATGGGCTTCAGCGCCTTGCCGAGGCCCGTCCCGTCCGGCCCCCGGTACGGCAGCGGATGGAAACGCCCCTGCGACGCGACCGGTGCCTCCCGCCGCAGCACCTGCCGTACGACGTCGACGTACTCCCGGGTCGCGGTCAGCGGCGACTTGGGGAACGGCCGCCCGTACCACCCCTCGACGACCTGCGGCCCGGACAGCCCGAGCCCCAACATGACCCGCCCGCCGGAGAGATGGTCCAGGGTGAGGGCGTGCATGGCGGTCGTGGTGGGCGACCGGGCGGCCATCTGCGCAACCGCCGTACCCAGCATGATCGTTGACGTCCGCGCCGCGATCCAGGTGAGGGGGGTGAACACGTCCGACCCCCACGACTCGGCCGTCCACACCGAGTGATACCCGAGCCGCTCGGCCTCCTGGGCCAGCGGCACCTGGTCGGGGGAGGGGCCGCGACCCCAGTAACCGAGCGCAAGACCGAGTCGCACGACGCCTCCTGACGGTGTGTCAGTTCCTGTGGACCGCTCGCGAATGTACGGCAACGGCCCCCGCCCCGGAAGGGGCATGAAGCGTGGCGGCGCCCGCCCGGAAGGGAACGGCCCGCGCCCGGAAGGGGCATGAACGGCAACGGCCCCCCGCCCGGAAGGGGCGAGGGGCCGTCGTACGACCGTGAAGGGCTCAGCCGCGCTGGATGCCGCTCGTGTCCTGGAGCACGCCGCGGCGGCCGTCCTGGGTCTGGGCGACCAGACCGGGACCGCGCTGCTCGACGGCCAAGTACCAGGTGCCCGGCGCGAGTTCGGCGATCGGCGTCTGCGTGCCGTCCTCCGCGAACAGCGGACGCGGCACCGGCACGGCGAACCAGAACGGCGAGAACTCCGCGGCCGGCGGCTGCGGGGCCGACGCCTGCGGCTGCGCGCCGAACGGCTGACCCGGCTGCGGCTGACCGCCGTAGGGCTGTCCCGGCTGACCGGGCTGTCCCGGCTGCTGGGCGCCCGGGTAGCCGTAACCACCGGGCGGCTGGGCGCCGTAGGGCTGCGGCTGGGGCGGCTTGGGTGCCGGGATCAGGCCGGCCTGGAGGGCGGGGACCAGCGGGGTGGCGATGGCGGCACCGGCCATGACGAGGGTCGCGACGAGAGCGAGGATCAGACCGATGCCGGCGCTGACGCCGCTGCCCGTACCGGAGCCGCCGTTGTCGGCGCCGCCCAGCGGGTCGAAGATGTTGCCGAGCGCGGACCAGGCGGCGAAGACGGTGAACGCGACGCCGAACTGGCCGAGATCGAGCCCGGCGACCTTGGGAACCTGCGGCAGGCCGCGCGAGGCGACGACGAGCCCGGCACCGATGATGCCCGCGAGAATGACCCCCATCAGAACCGGGCCACTCTCCCAGGAGTTGGGGAGTTCGGCGTCGTCGGGAGCCCCGTCGACCGCGTAGATGTCGAGGAACGACGCGATGAACAGCAATACCGCTGCTCCGATCACCACGCCGTCGCCCCGAGTGAGGGAGCGGATATTCACTTCAGGTCCTTCGTAGGTCGTCTCGTCGTCGGTAGACCCTATCGTCCGCCCTGGCGGAGCGTACGGCGGGTTGAGCGCGCTGATCGTTACCCGCGCAGGAAACTCACGATTCCCTCAGAGATCCCTTGCGCGGCCTTCTGGCGCCAGGCCGCGCTCGTGAGCAGAGCCGCGTCCTTGCTGTCGCGCATGTTGCCGCATTCGATGAAGACCTTGGGGACCGTTGACAGATTGAGGCCGCCGAGGTCCGTGCGGGTGTCAAGGCCGGTTCCGTGGCCGATGTAGTTGGAGGGTTTGGTGCCCGTCGCGCGTCCGAAGTCGGCCGCGATGCGCTTGCCCAGTGCGGCGGAGGGGACGACGATACGGCGCGTGTCGGCGATGCCCTTGTGGACGCGGCCCGGGAGGATCACGTGGTAGCCGCGCTGCCCCGCGCCCGCGCCGTCCGCGTGGATCGACACCACGGCGTCGGCCTTGGCCCGGTTGCCGATCCTGGCCCGCTCGTCCACGCAGGGGCCGTAGGGCCGGTCGCCGTCCTGCGTCAGCTTCACGGTCGCGCCCTGCCGCTCCAGCAGGGTGCGCAGCCGGTGGGCGACGTCGAGCGAGAACTTGGCCTCCGCGTAACCGGAGTTGGTGGACGTCCCCGTCGTGTCGCAGGCCTTGCGGCCCGTACCGATGTCCACCTTGCGGTTGATCTCGGCCGTGTGCCGGAAGTTGGTGAGGTTGTGCCCCGGGTCGATGACGACGACCTTGCCCCTGAGCGGGGCGGACAGTGCCTTGTCGTCGGCCGTGGTGGAGGAGACGGTCGGCGGGGCGCTCACCGGCGCGTTCACCGCGGCCGGGGTCCCGCCGCCGTCGGCCGCCCCGCCCACCCCCTCGTACACCAGCCACCCGAGCAGCGCACCCGGCACGAGCACGGCGAGAGCGAGGGTCAGGGGCCGGCGCCGGGGGCGCGGCTGGGGGGACTCGAATTCAGGGCCTGCGTACGACACGTCAGCGACTCTAACCCCGCCGTCAGATCCCCGCCCGCGTCCGCCGCAGGACCCGCAGCGAGTCGGTCGCCGAGACCTCGGTGAAGGCGCCGGAGGCGAGGGCCCGGAGGTAGATCCGGTACGGGGCCTGGCCGGTGAACTCGTCCTCCGGCTCCGGGAACACGTCATGGATGACGAGCAGCCCGCCCTCGGCCACGTGGGGGGCCCAGCCCTCGTAGTCGGCGTTCGCGTGCTCGTCGGTGTGGCCGCCGTCGATGAAGACGAGCGCGAGGGGGCTGTTCCACAGGTGCGCGATCTGCGGGGAGCGCCCGACGAGCGCGACCACGTGCTCCTCCAGCCCGGCCCGGTGGAGGGTCCTGCGGAAGGTCGGCAGCGTGTCCATCACACCGAGTTCGGCGTCCACGGTCCCCGGGTCGTGGTACTCCCACCCCGGCTGCTGCTCCTCGCTGCCGCGATGGTGGTCGACGGTGAGCGCGGTGACACCGGTCTCCCGGGCCGCGTCGGCGAGCAGGATCGCGGAACGCCCGCAGTACGTGCCCACCTCCAGCAACGGCAGCCCGAGCCGCCCGGCTTCCAGCGCGGCGTCGTAGAGAGCCAGCCCCTCGCCGACCGGCATGAACCCCTTCGCGGCCTCGAAGGCGGCCAGGATCTCGGGCTTGGGTGCGGCCGCGGCCATGGGGGTCCTCTCGGTCGTACGGGTCGGTGAAGAGGGCGAGCAGACGCCGGAGCCCCTGCGAACGACCCATGCTGCCGCACGCCCTGTGGGAGGAGTGACGGGGGGCGGGTCGTTCTGGCGGGGTGGGGCGGTGTGCGCGGGGGCGCCGGTTGTTCTGGTGGAGTGGCTGTTCTGGTGGAGTGGCGCGGTATGTGCCGGGCGCGCCGATCCCCGCGTGGTCGGGGCACGCGCCGCGCGAGGACCCGGGTCGGGCCGGGCCGTCGTGCGGACCGGCACCGGTTCGATGACCCTGAGTCGGTCCTACGGCCTTCCGCTTCCCGCCGACGCACCGCACCCCCGTCCCAGGCGCGGGGCGGGGGTGCGGGGCGGCAACGGGTCGGTCAGGCCGTGACGGTCTCGCCCGGCAGGGCCAGGTCCAGGTTCACCGCGCGCTCGTCCCCGGAGTGCGTCGCCGAGGACGCGAGCGGACCGTGCCCCACGGCTCGCGCCGCGAGCACGTACGCTCCCTCGCCCGGCACGCTGAGCGCGTACACGCCGTCCTCGTCGGCGACCGCGGACCCCGCCTGCCGCCCCCGCCGGTCGATCAGCGTGACCTTGGCGCGCGCGACCGGAGCCCCGGAGGCGTCTAGGACACGGCCCCGGAAGCCCCGCAGAACCTCCTCCGCGTGCTCGAGGTTCGCCTCCTCCTCGCTGCTGGCGCGCAGCTGCGGAGCCCGGTTCGGCTTCGGCAGGAACACCGCCATCAGCAGGCCGATCGCCACCGCACCCGTCGCGATCAGGAAGGAGACCCGGAAACCGTGCATCGTGGGGACCGCGACACCGCCGACGTCGTTCGCCGTGTTGGCCAGCACCATGCCGATCACGGCGCTCGACACGGACGTACCGATGGACCGCATCAGCGTGTTGAGGCCGTTCGCCGCCCCCGTCTCCGACGCCGGGACCGCCCCGACGATCAGCGCGGGAAGCGAGGAGTAGGCGAGACCGATGCCCGCGCCCAGCACCACCGCGATGACGAGGCTCTGCCAGGCCGCGCTCATGAGGCCGAGGCCGGCGCCGTAGCCGATCGCGATGATCAGCATGCCGAGGATGAGGGTGACCTTGGGGCCGTACTTCGCGGAGAGGCGGGCGTACACCGGCGCCGTGAGCATCATCGTCAGGCCCAGCGGGGCGACCAGGAGGCCCGCGACGACCATCGACTGGCCGAGGCCGTAGCCGGTCGCCTTCGGGAGCTGGAGGAGCTGGGGGAGGACGAGCGAGACGACGTAGAAGGAGACACCCACCATGATCGACGCCAGGTTGGTGAAGAGGACCGCCGGGCGGGCGGTGGTGCGCAGGTCGACCAGGGGGGCCTTCACCCGCAGCTCCATGACGCCCCACAGGACCAGGACCACGGCCGACGCGGCGAAGAGGCCGAGCGTGGTGCCGGAGGTCCAGCCCCAGTCGCTGCCCTTGGTGATCGGCAGGAGGAAGAGGACCAGGCCGGTGGAGAGGCCGATCGCGCCCAGGACGTCGAAGGTGCCCTCCGCGCGCGCGGGGGACTCGGGTACGACGAGGAGGGTGAGGACGATCGAGAGGGCGCCGAGGCCGGCGGCGCCGTAGAAGAGGGCGTGCCAGTCGGCGTGCTGGGCGATCAGCGCGGCGAGGGGGAGGGCGAGTCCGCCGCCGACGCCGATCGAGGAGCTCATCAGGGCCATGGCCGAGCCGAGCTTCTCGCGGGGCAGCATGTCGCGCATCAGGCCGATGCCGAGGGGGATCGCGCCCATGGCGAAGCCCTGGAGGGTACGGCCGGCGATCATGGTGAGCAGGTCGCTGGTGAGGGCGCTGACCAGGGCGCCGACGACCATCACGGCGAGGCTGAGGATCAGCATGCGGCGCTTGCCGTACAGGTCGCCGAGGCGGCCCATGATCGGGGTGGCGACGGCGCCCGAGAGCAGGGTGGACGTCAGGACCCAGGTGGCGTTGCTGGGCTCCGTGTTCAGCAGCTGCGGCAGGTCCTTGATGACCGGGACGAGCAGGGTCTGCATCACCGCGACCACGATGCCCGCGAAGGCGAGCACCGGGACGACAGCGCCGGACGCTCTCCGGTTGGGCTGGTCGGTCGGCGTGTGCGTCATGTGAGGAAGGCCTCCGGGCCTGGAAGATCGAGTTACGTGTGTTCTGAACTACGTATGCATGGGCAACTATTCCGATGCTTCGGCGTACTAACGATTTCTTTATATTCTCTTGGGGAAGTCGGAGCCGGTTGAGACCATGACGACCATGCTCGAAGCCGCAGATGTCGCTCGTGTGTCCGGCCGTTCTCGCTCCGCGCCGCCCGCCTGGCTGGTGGTGGCCCTGGCGTGCGCGGGCCAGTTCCTGGTCGTGCTCGACGTGTCCGTCGTCAATGTGGCGCTGCCCTCCATCCGCGCCGACCTGGGCATGAGCGGAACCGGCCTCCAGTGGGTGGTGAACTCCTACGCGATCGCCTTCGCCGGGTTCATGCTGCTCGGCGGCCGGGCCGGCGACCTCTACGGCCGCAAGCGGATGTTCCTGGTCGGGCTCGGCCTGTTCACCGTGGCCTCGCTGGCGGGCGGGCTCGCCGAGGGCGGCGGGCAACTGCTGCTCGCGCGCGCGGCGCAGGGTCTCGGCGCGGCGGTCCTGGCCCCCGCGACCCTGACCATCGTGACCTCGGCCGTCCCGGAGGGCCCCGCGCGGGCCCGCGCGATAGCCACCTGGACCGCGGTGGGCGCGGGCGGCGGCGCGGCGGGCGGGTTCTTCGGCGGCCTCCTGGTGGACACCCTGTCCTGGCGCTGGGTGCTGCTGATCAACGTGCCGGTCGGCGCGGTGGTCCTGCTGGGCTCGCTGCTGTGGCTGACCGAGAGCCGCGCCGGGGACGGACGGCGCCTGGACCTGCCGGGCGCCCTGCTGGTCACCGGGGGCCTCGCGGTGTTGGCCTACGGCATCGCGCAGACCGAGGCCGAGGGCTGGACGGCGGCCGCCACCCTGGTCCCGCTGGCCGTCGGAGCGGCGCTCGTGGGCGCCTTCCTCCTCGTCGAGTCCCGTACGGCCGCCCCGCTGATGCCGCTCGGACTGCTCAGGGTGCGGGCCGTGGCGTCGGCGAACGCGGCGATGTTCCTCAGCGGCGCCGCCCTGTTCTGCACCTGGTACTTCATCACGCTCTACGCCCAGAACGTCCTCGGCTACTCCCCGCTGGACGCCGGACTCTCCATGCTGCCCAGCTCGCTGGCGATCGTGCTCGGCTCCAAGCTCGCGCCCCGCCTCATGCGCCGCTCCGGGGCCCGCCGGGTGGCGGTCCTGGGCACGCTCGTCGCGCTCACCGGCTACGCCTGGCAGTCGACGATGACGGCGGACGGCGGCTACCTCACCTCGATCATGGGCCCGGGCATCCTGATGATGCTGGGCGCGGGCCTCGCCTCGACCCCGCTCGCCTCGCTCGCCACGTCGGGGGCGGCGCCGGGGGAGGCCGGGCTGGTGTCGGGGCTGATCAACACCTCGCGCACGATGGGCGGGTCGCTGGGGCTCGCGGTGCTGTCGACGGTCGCCGCGGCCCGGACGGGCAGCGGGGGTTCGGCGCAGGCGCTGACGGAGGGGTACGCGCTGGCCTTCCGGGCGGGGACGGTCGTGCTGGTCGGGGCGGTGGTGCTGATGGTGGTGTGGCTGCCGAGGAAACTTCCCCAGAGCCGAGCGGGAAATTCTGCGGAGTGAGGCAACGGTCCCGGCGGTCCATGGACTCCTTTAGACATCTAGGAGGTGCCCATGGGGGATCGGAAACAGGCTCGGGACGAGGAGTTCCAGAGCTTTGTCATCGGCCGCTGGCCACGGCTGATGCGGACGGCATTTCTCCTCACGGGGGAGCAGCACGCAGCGGAGGACCTGGTCCAGTCGACGCTCGAACAGGCCTATGTGGCCTGGCGCAGGGTCGGCTCGGCGGACGATCCGGAGGCGTACGTACGGCGCGTGATGGTCAACGCCCACGCGCGCAAGCACCGCAGAAGGCTCAGGGAGTTCCTGGCCCGGGGGGACGACTCGGGGCTGGTGCGCGAGGTCGCCGACACCGGTGACCGCATCGCCCAGGCCGACGACCGCAGCGCCCTGCTGAAGGCGCTGGCCCAACTCCCGCCCCGACAGCGGGAGGCGGTGGTCCTGCGCTACTGGGAGGACCTGACCGAGACACAGACGGCCGAGGCGATGGGCTGTTCGATCGGCTCGGTGAAGAGCAACGCGGCCAAGGGGATCGCGAAACTCCGCGCCATACCCCAGCTGGCCGACATGGTGACGCAGGGAGGGCGGCAGGGATGAGCGCGGACCGGAAGAAGGACCACCACATGAGCGACAGCGACATCGCCCTCCTGCTGGCCGACGCCGCCGACGAGGTGGAGATCGGTATAGCCCCCTACGACGCGGTGATCCGCGGCGGCCGCAGGCGCCGGGCCCGTCGCTGGGCGGTGGCCACGGCCACGGCACTGGTGCTCGCGGGCTCCTCGGCGACGCTCGCGGTGGCGGGGCTGCCGGGCGGGGAGGGCAGCGGGCAGGGGGTGGCCACCCAGCCGGCGGTCACCGGCACGCCCCGCGTGTTCGAGCCCGCCAACCGGATCACGCTGGCGACGGGCACGGAGGACGGCAAGGTGTGGCGGGTCACCCTCGACACCTGGCAGGCACCGGTCGACCTCGCGGAGGCCCGCGCCACGTTGAACGCGATGCGGGCGCACGACGAGGACCCGCCCGACGTCCGCAAGGCCTCCGACCTGGTGGGCAAGATCGCGTACTTCGTGCACCGCGACTACGGCGACGAGTCCACGAAGGTCATGGAGAACACGGTCCCCGCGACGGACACCATGACCGGCACCGACCTCACCTCCGGCGCCCTCCCCCTCGAACCCGGCAACACCAAGGACGTCCGGCTCGTCATCGGCTCCGTCGCCAAGACCGCCCAGCGCGTCAACTGCGTCTGGACGAACAACACGGTGACGGTGGTGGAGAGGCCCCCTGCGGGCGCGGGGACCAGCACGGACGCCGCGGCGATCCGCTCCCCGGAGGGCTCGCCCTACGACTGGTTCGTGTGCCTGGCACCGAAGGGGACGCAGTACAAGTCGGCGGAGGTGATCGAGTAGGGGAGGGGCGGTGAGTGCGGGGCGGGCTCACAGCCACCCCTGCTGCCGGGCCTCCCGTACCGCCTCCATCCGGTTGCGGGTGCCGGTCTTGCCGATCGCGGAGGAGAGGTAGTTGCGGACGGTGGACTCGGAGAGGTGGAGCCTGCCGGCGATGTCGGCCACCGTCGCGCCGTCCGTGGCGGCCTTGAGGACCTCGCACTCGCGGGCGGTGAGCGGGTTCGGGCCGGCGCTGAGGGCGGCCGCGGCGAGGGCGGGGTCGATCACGGTCTCACCGGTCAGCACCCGGCGGATGCAGGCGGCCAACTCCTCGACCGGCCCGTCCTTGACGAGGAAACCGGCGGCCCCCGCCTCCATGGCCCGCCGCAGGTAGCCGGGCCGCCCGAAGGTGGTCAGGATCAGCACCCGGCAGTCCGGCACCTGGTCCCGCAGCTCGGCGGCGGCGTCCAGACCGCTCATGCCCGGCAGTTCGATGTCCAGCAGGGCCACGTCGGGGCGATGCGTGAGCGCCGCGTCCACGATCGCGTCCCCCGCCGCGACCTTGGCCACCACCAGGATGTCCGGCTCCATCCCGAGCAACAGCGCGAGCGCCCCGCGCATCATGCCCTGGTCCTCGGCGAGCAGCACGCGGATCGACTTGGCGGGGCGGTGATCCCGGGGCATTTCGTTCACGGCCCAAGAGTAGGGGGGCGGGGGGTGAGGGGACCTGAGTGCGCTTGAGCGCGTGGTCTTTGAGAACTGAAGAGGGAGGGGTGAGGCCGGGATGGGGGCCGGAGGGCTGAGCGCCGAGGACGGAGGGCGGCGCTGAGCTGAGGGCGTGCGGGTGGCCGGCCCCCGTACGCCCTCAGCGGGCCGCATCACCGACCCGGGGCTCGCGTGCGGGTTGTGTCGGCTCACCGGGCCCCGTCGGGTTATTGGGCCGGGTCGGTTCATTGGGGCGCGCTGGCTCACCGGCCCGTACGGGCTCATCGGCGCGTGCCGGCTCACCAGCCCGCACCTCCCGACCGGCCCGCGCCGGCTCACCGGTGAGCACCGGCCCACAGACCCGCGGCGGCTCATCCGTGCGCGCCCGCTCACCGATCCGTACCGGCTCCACCGACTCGACCGGCAGTTCGGCCCGCACCACGAACCCGCCCCGGGGGCCGGGCCCGGCCTCCAAGCGTCCTCCGGCCGCGGCCAGCCGCTCGGCGAGTCCCTTGAGGCCGGTCCCGCCGATACCCGGCGTGAGGGGCGCGGACGGCACGTCGGTACAAGCCCGCGGCGCCGGTGCCGTGCCGTCGCTCTCGGGAACCGGCGTACCCGCGGGCACGCGCCGGCCGTCGTCCCACACACGCAGCCGTACCCGTTCCGCCGAGCCCTCCACGGAGATCTCGCACCGGGCCGCCCCACTGTGCCGGACGGCGTTGGTCACCGCCTCGCGTACCACCCAGCCCAGCAGCGCTTCGGTCTGGGCGGCGAGCGGCGGTCCGGAGCGGTGGACGGCCGGCTCGATGCCCGCGGCACGCAGGGCGGAGGCCGCCCGGTCGAGGTCGGTGCTGAGGCTGCCCTCGCGGTAGCCGGTCACCGCCTCGCGGATCTCGGTGAGTGCCTGGCGGCCGACCGACTCGATGTCGGCGATCTGGACGAGCGCCGCGTCCAGGTCGCGGGGGGCCAGGCGGCGGGCCGCCTCCGACTTGACCACGACCACCGACAGCGTGTGGCCGAGGAGATCGTGCAGGTCCCGGGAGAACCGCAGGCGTTCCTCCTCGACCGCCCGCCGGGCCAGTTCCTCGCGGGCCTCCCGCAACTGCCGTACCGCCTCGGAGAGGGACAGGATCGCGGCCGTGACCATCGTGGAGATCCACGTGGCGTAGGCGGTGTCGAGCCCGCCCCAGCCGTCGCGGAAGACGGAGGCCGCACCGGCGACCACGGTCACCACGGCACCCACCCAGCGCAGCTGCGGCAGCCGCACGACCGCCCCGGTCGCGAGCCCGAACAGGGGGAAGAACAGCAGCCAGTTGCCGCCGTACCCCATGGCCAGACCGCAGGTCACCAGGCCCATCGCCACCAGCGCCACCCGCGTGGAGAGCGCGTCCCGGGTCTGGGGGCGGAAGGCTCGGAAGGCGACGTAGATGTAGAGCGAGTTGAAGGTGAGCAGCCCTAGGCCGCCGATCCAGGGGTTGGCGGCCTCGCCCTGGAAGAGGTTGGAGAAGGCACCCATCCCCAACAGCAGCCACGGCAGCAGACCGAAGCCGCTGCCCAGGCCCGCGTGAGTCGGGACCTCCCCGGCCTTCTGCGCGGTCTTGTACTCGGCGTTGAGGCGTTCCTTGTTCGCCGCGTAGTACCGCTGCTGCTCCCGCGCCGAACGCACACCGTCACGGAGCTCGTCCACGCGGCACGAGAACTTGCGCGACCAGGACATGACCGTTCCTCCGCTCAGGGGCCCCGGCGAGGCGCCGGGACGACGGGAACAACGCTACGGATCGGCATCCCCGCCCGGCAGAGGCGGATGTACGGACCCGGGCAGGACAAATGTCACGGGTGCCGGAGCCAGGCGGCGGAGCCAGGTGCCGGGGGCTAGGTGTCGGGGCCAGGAGAAGCCACGGACCTGACACTCCGTCAGGAGCCTTCACAAGTGCGGTGGGCTCGGCTATACAGAGGGCGCCGGACTGGAACGCGTTCTAGATCGGCCCGTGACGACCTCGGTGCGGCCGACGGTGCGGACGGCCGTACCGGGGTCTTGGATCCGTCGCTGTCAGGAGCCGTATGCCCATCGACGCCGCCACAGCCCTCGCCGCCGAGCCCCGGACCGGCGAGATCTCCTGGACCTCGAAGGACGTCCAGCTCTACCACCTGGGGATCGGCGCGGGCATCCCCGCCACCGACCCCGACGAGCTCCGCTACACCCTCGAATCCCGGCTGCACGTCCTGCCGAGCTTCGCCACCGTCGCGGGGTCCGGGTCGCCGGGAGTGATCAGCGGTCTGTCCATGCCGGGCATCGAGGTCGACCTCGCCCGCGTCCTGCACGGCGGTCAGAGCCTCGTCATCCACCGGCCCCTCCCGGCGACGGGCACCGCCACCGCCACCAACCGGATCGCCGCCGTCTACGACAAGGGCAAGGCGGCCGTCCTGGTCCTGCGGACCGAGGTCGCGGACGCCGAGGGACCGCTGTGGACCAACGACGCCCAGATCTTCGTGCGCGGAGAGGGCGGCTGGGGCGGCGACCGGGGCCCCTCCGCCCGCCTCGACCCCCCGGCCGGCGAGCCCGACCGCACCGTCGAGCGCCCCGTCCGCGAGGACCAGGCCCTGCTCTACCGGCTCTCCGGCGACTGGAACCCGCTGCACGCCGACCCGGAGTTCGCCAAGGTCGCCGGGTTCGAACGGCCCATCCTGCACGGGCTGTGCACCTACGGCATCACGCTCAAGGCGGTCGTCGACACGCTGCTCGGCGGGGACGTGACCCGGGTGCGGTCCTACGCCACCCGGTTCGCCGGGGTCGTCTACCCGGGGGAGACCCTGCGCATCCGGATGTGGCACCGACCGGAGTCCACCAGGGTCGCCGTCAGTGCCGTGGAACGCGATGACGCGCCCGTCCTCGCCGACACGATCGTCGAACACGCCTGAAAACTCCTGAACCAGCACGCCGTACGAGGGGAGCCGCACCATGCGCGCAGCCGTACTGCACGAGATCGGCCAGGAAAAACTCGAGGTCCACGACGACGTCGAGGCGGTGGGCTTCGGGCCCGGCAGGGTGCGGATCCGGGTCCGGGCCACCGGCCTGTGCCACTCGGACCTGTCCGCGATGAGCGGGGTCCTGCCGCAGCCGGCGCCCTTCGTCCCCGGGCACGAGGGCGCGGGGGAGATCCTCGAAGTCGGGGAGGGGGTCAGCCACTTGAAGCCGGGCGACCGGGTCGTCGTCTGCTGGCTGCCCGCCTGCGGTGTCTGTCCGGCGTGCAAGCGCGGTCAGACGGAACTGTGCCTGGCGGGGTTCATGAACGCGGGCACCCCCAACTTCCGGCGCCCCGGCGGCGATGTCTTCGGCTTCGCTGGCACCGGCACCTTCGCCGAGGAGGTCGTCGTGGACGCGGGCTGCGCGGTGCCGATCCCCGACGACGTGCCCTTCGACATAGCGGCACTGATCGGCTGCGGGGTCACCACCGGGCTCGGGGCCGCGCTCAACACGGCGGACGTGGAGGCCGGTTCGTCGGTCGCCGTCATCGGCTGCGGCGGCGTCGGCATCTCCGCGATCCAGGGGGCCCGGCTCAAGGGCGCCGCCGAGATCGTCGCCGTCGACCCGGTCGCCTCCCGCCGGGAGGCCGCGCTGAAGTTCGGCGCCACCCGGGCCGTCTCCCCGGACGAACTCGCCGACGCCAAGCAGCAGGTCACCGCCGGCGAGGGCTTCGACTACGTCTTCGAGGTCGTCGGCAGGTCGGCGACCGCGCGCACGGCGTACGAGACCACCCGGCGCGGCGGCACCCTCGTGATCGTCGGCGCGGGCGCCATGGACGACTTCCTCCAGCTCAACATGTTCGAGCTGTTCTTCGACGAGAAGCGCATCCTGCCGTCCATGTACGGCGGCGGGGACGTGCTGCGCTCCTACGAGCGGACCATCGCCCTGTGGCGGGCCGGCCGCGTCGACCTGGAGGGCCTGATCACCCACCGGGTGCAGCTCAGCGAGATCAACGAGGCACTCGACCAGATGCGGACCGGGACCTCGCTCCGCACCTGCATCGAGATCTGAGGGCCCCGATGACTGTGCCACAGCCGCTCGAGGGGCTCACGGCGATCGTCACGGGCGCCGGCCGGGGGCTCGGCCGGGTCGAAGCGCTGGAGCTGGCGCGGCTCGGCGCCGCCGTCGTCGTCAACGACTACGGACAGCCCGGCCGGGACGGCTCCGGCGAGGCCTCCGCGGGCCCCGCCGAGCAGGTCGCCGAGGAGATCCGGGCCGCGGGAGGCCAGGCCCTTGCCCACATCGGGGACGTCGCCGACCACCAACAGGCCTCGGAACTGGTCGAGTTGGCGATCACGGAGTTCGGCAAGCTCGACATCCTCGTCAACAACGCGGGCATCCTGCGCGACCGCATGGTCTTCTCCATGACCGAGGGCGAGTGGGACGCGGTGATCCGGGTTCACCTGAAGGGCCACTTCAACACGACCCGGTTCGCGGCGGCGCACTGGCGGGAGCGGTCCAAGGCGGCGGGCGGGCCGGTGTACGGCCGTATCGTCAACACCTCCTCGGAGGCGTTCCTCGCCGGGTCCGCCGGACAGCCCAACTACGCGGCCGCGAAAGGGGGGATCGTCGGGCTCACCACGTCTACGGCCCTCGCGCTCGCCAAGTACGGCGTCACCGCCAACGCCATCTGTCCGCGCGCCCGCACCCGGATGACCGAGGACGTCTTCTCGGGAGCCGGCTTCGAGCAGCCGGAGTCCGGACTGGACCCGCTCGCCCCCGAGCATGTCGCCCCGCTCGTCGGCTACTTGGCGTCACCGGCCGCCGAGCGCGTCAACGGTCAGCTGCTCGTCGTACACGGAGGGATGATCGCCGTGGTCGAACGACCGCGGGTGCAGGCCAAGTTCGACAGCAAGCAGGACACCTTCACGTACGACGAACTGGACGCGCTGCTCACTCCGCACTATGCGCGGCGGCCGGCGGGGGAGACGTTCGCGGCGGCCGAAGTGCTGGGTCTCAAAAGGGAGTAGGCCAGGGAGTGGACCGATGGGAGCTGACGCGCAACGGCCCGCTCCCCGTGAGAGGAGCGGGCCGTGTGTCGTCGTCCGCCGTCAGGCTGCCGCCTCGGTCTGCTCGACCGACTTGCGGTGCCGGCCACGCGGGGCCGTCTCGCTGTCCTGGACCGAGACCGGACCCCGGTGCTTGCCGTGGCCGGTGGGCTCCTGGACGTCGGCAGTCGACTGGTTCGTGCTGGCGTCGCTCATGGAAGTAATTCACCCCGTCAACATGATCTTTCTTACAGCGGGGCGAGTTTAACCGGCACACCACGGGGCGAATCCAGGCGGCCGGACCAACCGGCACTACTTCGTTACAAGATTGCCCAACGGGGCTTGCTGCAAGGGCACGGGGCGTGGTGCGACGGGCTCCGGAGGACCGGGGTGGGAGCCCGAGCCGGGCCCACCGCCCGGCCCCTCCGGGCCCACGCCCCAGGCCCCCGTTTCCCCCGCCCCGTTTCCCCCGGCCCAGGCCTCCGTGTCCCCCCGGTCTTGCGCTTCCTCGGCGTAGGGCCCGGCTTCCTGGGGCAGAGGCCCATGCTCCCCAGCGGCGTGCCCGCCCTCCCCGCCGACGTGCCCGCCCTCTCCGCCGACGTGCCCGCGCTCCACGCCGACGGGCCCGGCGTCCCCGGTGAAGGGCCGGGCGTCTTCGGAGAGAGGCCCGCGCCCCCCACCCGCGTGCCCGCCTTCCCCGCCGACGGGCCCGGCTTCCCAGGTGAAGGGCTCGGCTTCCTGGGAGAGAGGTCCGCGCTCCCCAGCCACGTGTCCGCCCTCTCCACCCACGCGCCCGCGCTCTCCAGCCACGTGTCTGCCCTCTTCAGCCGCGTGCCCGCGCTCCTCGCCGACGGGCCCGGCTTCCCCGGTGAAGGGCCGGGCTTCCCCGGAGAGAGACCCGCGCCCCCCAGCCGCGTGCCCGCTCTCCCCGCCGACCCGCCCGGCTTCCCCGCCCACCGGCCCGGCCTCCCCCGGGACGGGCCCGGAGTTCGCCGTCGCCCACCGTGCCACCCCGCAAGGCACCCCTTCCGTGGCATACGGCAGCAGCAGTTCTCCATCCGCGGTCCACAGCCCGGCGCCCGTCAACCACCCCTCGGGCGCCGGGAGATGCTCCACCTGCCGGGCGGCGGGCCGCCACACGCCCACCCAGCTGCCCATCGGGCCGTCGATCCGCAGCGCCACCCCACAGCTCTCCGGCATCAGCACCTGCCCCGGCTGGATCGCGAACGGCGTCACCGCGCAGCCCGGCACCCGCAGGCACTCCGGGAAGCGCACCGGCAGCGTGCTGCCCAGCACTCCCCAGCCCAGGCGCGGCAGTCCCGGCGACGGCGCGTCCGAGGAGATCAGCAGCAACCCGCTGTCCGGGTCGGCGAGCAGCAGCCGGTCGTCGCTGCCGTCGGCGATCTGGAGGAGGGGCGAGACCTCGCCGCCCCGTTCCAGGTCCACCACGATCGTCTTGGTCCGCCCGGCCACCTCGCGGTCCAGGGCCAGCATCCGCCCGGACCCGTCCAGCCACACCCCGCCCGAGCAGCGCCCCGGGATCTCCGCGAGGTGCTCCGGCCCGAAGGCACCGCCCGCCACCAGCCACACGGCACTGGAGCGCCGGCCCACGGCGAGGGCGTACGCCTGCTCCCCACCCGGCGCGGGCGGCAGCAGCCGTAGGACCGTCCCCGGGTCCGGGCACTCGACGGCGCCGAGCGGCAGCTCGCCCGTCTCGGGCCCGGTCGGGTAGAGCAGCGAGAAGTTGTGCCGCCCGTCCGCGAACCGCCGGATCAGGACCCGTCCGTCACCCATCGGATGCACCTCGGTGCCGGGCTCCTCCGGCTGCCGACCCGGCAACGGCACGGCGTAGGGCTCGGGGCCGTCCAGGGTCCAACGCTCCGGGAACCAGGAGTCACCGTCCCGGGCGGCGAGGCGGGCCGCGTAGGAGCCGTCGACGGTGATGACGCACTCGGTCCGTGAAGTCCCCTCGCCGTCGGCCACCGACCAGTCCCGACGCGGAGCCACCCCGCCCTCGGCCACCGACCAGTCCCGACGCGGAGCCACCCCGTCCCCGGCGCTCCCGTACTGCATCTCCGGAGCGACCCCGCCCCCGGCACCCGCGTACTCAGCCCCCGGGGTCTCCCCGGTCTCGGCAGTCGAATACAGCGCCCCCGGACCCTCCCCGCCCCCGGCGTCCACATCCCCCGCCCCCGGAGCCACCCCGCCCTCGGCATCCGCATACTCCGCCCCCGGAGCCCCCTCACCCCCGCCATCCACGTACTCCGCGTTCACACCCCCCGTCCCCGGAGTCCCCCCGTCCTCAGCGATCACGTACTCCGTCCGTGGGTTCTCCCCGTCCCCGTCCTCGTCCGAGGCCGCGGGCTCGATGGCACAGGCCGTCATCGTCTGATCACCTCCAGCCACGAAAGTAGTTTTCGTACGCACGGGCGTGGGACGGGCGGGCTTCCGCTTCACACAAAGGGGTGGCCCAGGAACGATTCGCCTGAGGAAAACGGGGCGACTGTGCTGAGCGGGACAGCCTTGGGCGGCTCGGGTTCAACGGGGTAGACCAGGCAGGTAGCCTTTTCCCCGTGCCCCGTCTGTCTGAAGTCATCGCCGCGCTGGAGAACCTGTGGCCCGCCGAGCGGGCCGAGTCCTGGGACGCGGTCGGCACTGTCGTGGGCGACCCCGACCAGGAGGTCACGCGGGTCCTGTTCGCCGTCGACCCGGTCCAGGAGATCGTCGACGAGGCGGTGAAGCTGGGCGCGGACCTGCTGGTCACTCACCACCCCCTCTATCTGCGCGGCACGACGACCGTCGCGGCGAGCCACTTCAAGGGCCGGGTCGTCCACACCCTCATCAAGAACGACATCGCGCTGCACGTGGCCCACACCAACGCCGACACCGCCGACCCGGGAGTCTCGGACGCCCTCGCGGGCGCGCTGGACCTCCGCGTCGTACGACCGCTCGTGCCGGACCCGACCGACACGGAAGGCCGCCGGGGCCTGGGGCGGATCTGCGAGCTGGAGCACCCCCTCTCGCTCAGGGACCTCGCCGCCCGAGCCGCCGAACGCCTGCCCGCCACCGCACAGGGCATCCGCGTCGCGGGTGACCCCGAGGCGCTCGTCCGCACGGTCGCCGTCAGCGGCGGCTCCGGCGACAGCCTCTTCGACCAGGTCCGCGCGGCCGGCGTCGACGCCTTCCTCACCGCCGACCTGCGCCACCACCCGGTGTCCGAGGCGGTCGCCCACAGTCCCCTCGCGCTGCTCGACGCGGCGCACTGGGCCACCGAGTGGCCCTGGTGCGAGCTGGCCGCCGCCCAGCTCGACGAGATCTCCGACCGCCACGGCTGGGACCTGCGCGTGCATGTCTCCAGGACGGTCACCGACCCCTGGACCAGCCACTCCCCTTCACCTGGAGCCCCCAACTGAACGCCGCGCCCGCCGACCAGATCCGACTCCTCGACGTCCAGGCCCTCGACGTCCGCCTCCAGCAGCTCGCGCACAAGCGCCGCTCGCTGCCCGAGCACGCCGAGATCGACGCGCTCACCAAGGACGCCACCCAGCTGCGCGACCTGCTCGTCGCCGCGCAGACCGAGGAGAGCGACACCGCCCGCGAGCAGACCAAGGCCGAGCAGGACGTGGACCAGGTGCGCCAGCGCGCCACCCGCGACCAGCAGCGCCTGGACTCCGGAGCCGTGACCTCGCCGAAGGACCTGGAGAACCTCCAGCGCGAGATCGCCTCCCTCGCCAAGCGCCAGGGCGACCTGGAGGACGTCGTCCTGGAGGTCATGGAGCGCCGCGAGTCCGCGCAGGAGCGGGTCGCCGAGCTGACCGAGCGCGTCTCCTCCGTCCAGTCGAAGATCGACGACGCGACCGCCCGCCGGGACGCGGCCTTCGAGACGCTGGACGGCGAGATCGCCTCGGTGACCAAGGAGCGCGAGGTCATCGCGGCCGTCATCCCCGCCGACCTCCTCAAGCTCTACGACAAGCTCCGCGAGCAGCAGGGCGGCATCGGCGCGGCCAAGCTGTACCAGCGCACCTGCCAGGGCTGCCGCCAGGAGCTCTCCATCACGGACTTCAACGAGGTCCGCGCGGCCGCGCCCGACACCGTGGTGCGCTGCGAGAACTGCCGTCGCATCCTGGTGCGTACGTCCGACTCCGGTCTGTAAGGAGCCCTGGACGTGCGGGAGTTCATCGTCGAGGCGGACGGCGGCTCACGGGGCAATCCCGGTCCTGCCGGGTACGGCTCCGTGGTGCTGGACGCGGCGACGGGGGAGACGCTGGTCGAGACGTACGAGTACCTCGGCGTCACGACGAACAATGTCGCCGAGTACCGGGGGCTGTTGGCGGGCCTGCGCGCCGCGCACGACCTCGACCCGACCGCCCGCGTGCACGTCCGCATGGACTCCAAGCTGGTCGTCGAGCAGATGTCGGGCCGCTGGAAGATCAAGCATCCGGACCTGAAGCCGCTGGCGTCGGAGGCGGGGCGGATCTTCCCTCCGGGGCAGGTCACGTACGAGTGGATCCCACGCGAGCAGAACAAGAGGGCGGATCGGTTGGCGAACGAGGCGATGGACTCCGAGGGTTCGGCGAGTTCGGTACGGCAGCCGTCTTCCGGCGAGACGGGCGCTCCGGCTGAGGTGCGTGCCGCGAAAGCGGACGCCGACGTGCGTGCCGCCAAGGCTGATGCTGACGCGCGTGCCGCCAGGGCCGACGCTGACGTACGGGCTAGCAAGGCTGATGCCGACGTACGGGCTGCCAAGGCCGTCGCCAGTCCCGGTTGGGCCCCGGCCGACATGGGCGCTCCGGCCACCTTCGTGCTCCTGCGGCACGGCGAGACTCCGCTGACCCCCCAGAAGAGGTTCTCGGGGAGCGGCGGCACGGATCCCTCCCTCTCCGAGATCGGCAGGGAACAGGCCGAGCGGGCGGCCGAAGCCCTGGCCAAGCGGGGCACGATCCAGCACATCCTCGCCTCGCCCCTGACCCGTACCCGCCAGACCGCAGCCGCCGTCGCCGAGCGCCTGGGTATCGAGGTCACCATCGAGGAAGGCCTCATCGAGACCGACTTCGGCGCCTGGGAGGGTCTCACCTTCGGCGAGGTGCGCGAGCGCTACCCGGACGACCTCACCAAGTGGCTGGCTGACCCCGAGGCCGAACCCACCGGCGGCGGCGAGAGCTTCGCGGCCACGGCGACGAGGATCGCGGCGACCAGGGACAAGCTCGTGGCGGCGTACGCGGGCCGCACGGTCCTGCTCGTCACCCACGTCACCCCGATCAAGACGTTCGTACGGCTCGCCCTCGGCGCCCCGCCCGAGTCCCTGTTCCGCATGGAACTCTCGGCGGCCTCGCTGTCGGCGGTGGCGTACTACGCCGACGGCAACGCGAGCGTACGGCTCCTCAACGACACGTCACACCTGCGGCCGTAGCCGCCCCAGCCGGGAGGCCTCGCGGGCCAGCACCTCGACCCGCCCCCAGTCCCGCGCGGCGATCGCGTCGCCGGGCAGCATCCAAGTCCCGCCCACGCAGCCGACGTTGGGGAGGCTCAGGTACGCGGGGGCGTTCCCGGGCCCGATCCCTCCCGTCGGACAGAACCGCGCCTGCGGCAACGGCCCGGAGAGCGACTTCAGATACGCCGTCCCCCCGGCCGCCTCCGCCGGGAAGAACTTCATCTCCGTGACGCCCCGCTCCAGCAGCGCCACGACCTCCGACGTGGTCGACACCCCCGGCAGGAACGGCACCCCGGCCGCCCGCATCGCCTCCAGCAGTACGTCCGTCCAGCCCGGGCTGACGAGGAAGCGCGCACCCGCCGCCACCGACTCCTCCACCTGCGCCGACGTGATGACGGTCCCCGCCCCGACCACCGCGTCCGGCACCTCCCCGGCGATCGCCCGGATCGCGTCGAGCGCGACGGGCGTCCGCAGCGTCACCTCGATCGCGGGCAGCCCACCGGCGACCAGGGCGCGGGCGAGCGGCACGGCGTCGGAGAGGTCGTCGAGGACGACGACGGGGACGACGGGGGCGAGGTCGAGCAGCGAGACATGGGGGAAGGCACGGGGAGAGGCATGCGGGGAGGAGGCCATGGCGTCATCCTGCCGAAGCGGTGCGATGTGCGCAAAGGCCGTTGCGCCCTCTGCAATGGAGCTCTAGTGGATCTCGTCCACCAGCACATCCAGCGCCCACGCCTGCCCCGCCTTCGCGGGCGCCTCCGCCTCCACCACGTACCCGAGCTCCCGCAGCACCTCCACCAGCTCGGCCGGCCCCTTCGGAGCGACCCCGGCCGACAGCAGACTCCGCACCATCCGCCCCTTGGTCGCCTTGTTGAAGTGGCTGACGACCTTCCGGGTCGGCGCGTGCAGCACCCGCACCGTCGCCGTCCGCCCCGCGACCTCCCCCTTCGGCTTCCACGCGGCCGCGTACGCGGAGGACCGCAGGTCGAGCACGAGCCCGTCCCCCGCGGCCTCGGTGAGCACGGAGGCCATCGGCGCCCGCCAGTGCGTGCCCAGCGCCCCGAGCCCCGGCAGCTTCACCCCCATCGAGCAGCGGTACGACGGAATCCGGTCGGTCACCCGGACCGCTCCCCAAAGCCCCGAGAACACGAGAAGGGAACGCCCTGCACGCCTCTTCGCGGCAGCGCCTAGAGATGCCAGGTCGAGGGCGTCGTAAAGCACTCCTGTGTAGATCTCCCCGGCAGGCCGCGCACCCGCGGTCCGGAGCTCGACGTTCTTCGCGACCTCGCCCCTGAGCCCCTCGCTCAGCCCGAGCACCTCGCGCGCCTTCTCCTCGTCCCCGGCACACAGCTCGACGAGCGCGTCAAGGACGGCCTCTCGGCTCTCGTTGAGCCCGGGCAGCGACAGCGACTCCAGCTTCAGCGGGGCGCCACGACCGGAGGACGCCTTGCCTTCGGAGGGAGGCAGCAGGACAAGCACGGAGGATCTCCTTCTGTTGAGCTCCGGACAGCGTACGGCGCCCGATCTGCTTACCCTCGCTGTATGCCTCGCCGCCGCATACGTGTGACCGACGACCCGCTGCGGGCCGCCTTCACGGCGCTGCGCACCGAGCTGGGCGTGCCGTCGGACTTCCCGCCCGAGGTGCTGGCGGAGGCGGAACGAACACCTCTTCTGGAGGGCCGGGAGGACGCCACCGACATCCCGTTGTTCACCATCGACCCACCCACCTCCACCGACCTCGACCAGGCGATGCACCTCGCGCGGCGGGGCACGGGCTACCGCCTGCGGTACGCCATCGCCGACGTAGCCGCTTTCATCGCACCGGGCGGCTTGCTCGACGCGGAGACGCATCGACGGGTGATGACCCTGTACTTCCCGGACACCCGCGTTCCGCTCCACCCGCCGGTGTTGAGCGAGGGCACCGCGAGCCTGCTCCCGGACCAGGTGCGCCCGGCCGCGCTGTGGACGATCGACCTGGACGGGGAAGGCCGTGAGACTGCCGCCGAGGTCCGCCGCGCCCTGGTCCGCAGCCGCGCCAAGCTGAACTACGAGGGCGTGCAGAAGGCGATCGACACGGGCACTGCCGAGGAACCGCTTCTCCTGCTGCAGGAGATCGGTGAGCTGCGGGAACGGCTGGAGGTCGAGCGCGGCGGGATCTCCCTGCGGGTCCCGGAGCAGGAGATCGTGGAGCGGGACGGCGGGTATGAGCTGACGTATCGCGCCGGGGTGCCGGCCGACGCCTGGAACGCCCAGATCTCCCTGCTCACGGGCATGGCGGCGGCGGACCTGATGCTGACGTACGGCACGGGGGTGCTCCGCACGCTCCCGGCGGCCCCGGACGGTGCGGTGGGTCGCCTGCGCCGTACGGCGCTCGCCCTCCACATCGACTGGCCGCACCACGTGTCGTACGCGGCGCTGGTCCGCTCCCTGGACCCCGGGGTCCCGTCGCACGCGGCCTTCCTCCAGGAGTGCACGACGTTGCTGAGGGGCGCGGGCTACACGGTCTTCCGGGACGGTATCCGGCCCTCCCTCACCACCCACGCGGCGGTCGCGGCCCCGTACACCCACTGCACGGCACCGCTGCGGCGGCTGGCCGACCGGTACGCGTCGGAGATCTGCCTGGCGGCGGTGGCGGGGGAGCCGGTGGCGGAATGGGTGCTCGCAGCTTTTGATTCCCTGCCCCGCGAGATGTCCGAGGGCGGCCGGCGCGCGGCCGCGGTGGACCGGGCGTGCGTCGACCTCGTCGAGGCGGCGGTGCTGAAGGACCGGGTGGGGGAGGTGTTCGACGGAAGCGTGGTGGACGTGGACGAACACCGGCCGGGGGTGGGGACTGTGCAGTTGGAGTCGCCGGCGGTCATCGGCCGGATCGATGGGGAGGGGGTGTCGCTGGGGGAGCGGCTGCGGGTGAGGGTGGTGCAGGCGGATCCGGGGCCGGGGGTGGCGAGGGTGCGCTTCGCGCCTGCGTGATCTACGTGTGCGAGGCCGTCGAGGCCGTCGGGGGGCCCTGTCCTTGACGGCTAACGGTGTTAGCCCTACGGTTGCGGCTAACGCTGTTAGCTACTCGCGCTTGTCGGAGGGGATCATGAGTGCTGTCACCGCCAAAGCCCGCCTGAACAAGGGCCGAGTTCGCACCCTCACCGTCGTCCGCCGTACGGCCTGGCTCGCGGGCGCGCTGTTCTGGTCCGCGTTCGCCGTCCTGGAGGCGATGAACCACGGCTGGCTCGCCGGCACCCTCGCTCTCGCCTTCTTCGTCCTCCCGGACCTGACCTTCCTGGTCGCACTCGACGAGGCGCCGGCGATGGAGAAGGGGCAGCTGCCGCCGCGCGCGGTGCCGTACTACAACGCGCTGCACCGGGCGCTGGTCCCGCTGGCGCTGATGGCTTTGTACGCGGTTGGCCCGGTGGCCTGGCCCCCGGCGTTCGCGGCCCTGTGCGGCTGGCTCGCCCACATCTCGTACGATCGCGCCTTCGGGTACGGGCTGCGGACGAAAGAGGGTTTCCAGCGTGGCTGAGGGCGAACCGGGAGAGCCGGCCGGGGCCGTCGTAGCGCGTGGGCGGGCTGACCGTCTCACCCCCCGCGCCCGGCAGATCGCGACCGCCGCACGCGAACTGCTGGAGGAGTCCGGCCCCACCGCGCTCACCCTGCGGGCCCTCGCCGACCGCCTCGGCATCAAGGCGCCCTCCCTCTACAAGCACTTCCCGGACAAGCAGGCCGTGGAGGTCGAGCTGATCGCGCAGATGCTGGAGGAGTCGGCGCAGGCGCTGGAGGCGGCGGAGCGGCGAGCGCCCGGCTCCCTCCCGGCCCTGGCCGAGGCCTACCGGGCGTACGCCCTGGCCCACCCCCACCTCTACTGCCTCAGCACCGAACGCCCCCTCCCGCGCCCCGCGCTCCCCCCGGGCCTGGAGGACCGCGCCGCGATGCCCCTGATGCGGGCCTGCGGCGGCGACCTGGACCTGGCCCGCTCGGTGTGGGCCTTCGCCCACGGCATGGTGATCCTGGAGATCCACGGCAGGTTTCCGGACGACGCGGACCTGGACGCGGCATGGAAGCGGGGCCTTCAGACGTTGCACCCTCAGTAGTCGTGGTCGGGGGTGTGGGGATGAGCGCACGGGAACAGGCCCTGTGGACGAGAACCAGGCTGGGCCGCTGCGGCCCGCCCCTGGACCTCCTGACGGCCCGCTTCGACAAGCACATCTACGCCCCGCACGCCCACGACGAGTACACGATCGGCGTCTGCGTGGGCGGCTCGGAGATCATCGACTACCGCGGCGGCCACATCCGCACGGGCCCCGGCTCGATCGTCGTCCTGGCGCCGGGGGAGATGCACACGGGCGGCCCGGGAAACACGACGGACGGCTACGCCTACCGAGCCCTCTACGCGGCACCCGCCCTCCTCACGGACGGCTCTCCCGACGAGTCCCTCCCGCACTTCCGGGACCCCCTGCTGGACGACCCGGAACTGGCCGCGGCCATCCTCTCGGCCCACTCCGAACTGAGCGTCTGCCCGGACCCGTTGGAGGCCGAGTCCCGCCTCCCCTGGCTCCTGACGGCCCTGGCCTGCCGGCACTCCACGGCGCGCGTGGAGACCTGCGCGATCCCCGGCGCGGCGGCGGTGGCACGCGTGGTCCGCGACCGCCTGGCCGACGAAATGCTGTCACCCCCGTCCCTGGCCGACCTGGCGACGGACCTGGGCCTGTCCCGCTACCAACTCCTCAGAGCCTTCCGTACGACGATGGGCGCGCCGCCGTACGCATGGCTGGCCCAGTACCGGGTCGGCAGAGCGCGGTGCCTGCTGGAGTCGGGCCTGCGCCCCTCCGAGGTGGCGGCGCTGGTGGGCTTCGCGGACCAGGCCCACCTGACACGCTGGTTCCGCCGGGTGCTCGGGGTGACCCCGGCGGCGTACCGCAACAGCGTTCAAGACGCGAGCCGCTGAGGGCGCCGACGATGTCCGCATGACTGCACGCGGCTGGTTCCTGTTCTCCCTGATGGGAGTGGTGTGGGGCATCCCCTACCTGATGATCAAAGTGGCGGTGGACGCCCCGCTGTCGGCGGCGATGGTGGTGTTCGTACGCTGCGCCCTGGGCGCGCTGCTCCTGCTGCCGTTCGCGATCAGGCAGGGCGGCCTTGTGGATGTCGTACGGTCGCACTGGCGCCCCATGCTGGCCTTCGCGGTGATCGAGATCATGGGCCCCTGGTACACGCTGACGGACGCGGAACGCCACCTCTCCAGCTCCACGGCCGGCCTGCTGATAGCGGGCGTACCGATAGTCGGCGTCCTGCTGGCCCGCTACTTCGGCGACACGGAGAGCCTGGGGGCTCGGCGGGTGACGGGCCTGGCACTGGGCCTGGCCGGGGTGGGATTCCTGACCGTCCCGCACCTGACCGGGGGTGACGCGAAGTCGATGGCGGAGGTGCTGGTGACGGTGGTGGGGTATGCGACGGCCCCGCTGATCGCGGCGCGGTGGCTGAAGGACATCCCGTCGCTGCAGCTCACGGCTCCGTGCTTGGCGCTGGCGGCGGTGGTGTATGCGCCGGGGGCGGCACTGACCTGGCCGTCTTCTCTTCCTTCGACCTCGGTCCTGGCCGCGCTGGCAGGCCTGGGAGTGATCTGCACGGCGGTGGCGTTCGTCGCGTTCCTGGAGCTGATCAAGGAGGTCGGCCCGACGAGGGCGACGGTGATCACGTACGTCAACCCAGCGGTGGCGGTGGCGGCGGGGGTGCTGTTCCTGTCGGAGCCGCTGACTCTCGGCGTGGGCGTGGCCTTCGCGCTGATCCTGACGGGCTCGGTCCTGGCCACCGCGGGCCCGGTCCGCGTCACCGCCGAACCAGCCTGCACCGAGTCCCCGGTAACATGGTCCCCACGGCAGACGAGCCGGGCGGACGGCCGCGTGGAGTCCCCTCTTGGAGGACCCCCCGAGGAACGTCCGGGCTCCACAGGGCAGGGTGATGGCTAACGGCCACCCGGGGTGACCCGCGGGAAAGTGCCACAGAAAACAAACCGCCCGGCGCTTCGGTGCTGGGTAAGGGTGAAACGGTGGTGTAAGAGACCACCAGTGCCCAGGGCGACCTGGGCAGCTAGGTAAACCCCACCCGGAGCAAGGTCAAAAGGGAGCGCCTTGGCGCTCCTGCGGGGACGTTCGAGGGCTGCCCGCCCGAGTCCCTGGGTAGACCGCATGAGGCCTGCGGCAACGCAGGCCCTAGATGGATGGCCGTCTCCCCGGCCGCCGCGAGGCGGCTGGGTGACAGAACCCGGCGTATAGCCCGACTCGTCTGCCATTTGGGCTCCGACCCAGTCTTATAGCCTGGTCGGGCCCTTTATCGCGTCGGCGCGCTTCCAGCTTCTGACTGGGCCCGTGCAAGCGTGCACTGCCCGCTCAGTCGGTGGGCAGCCTATCGGTGCCGATGTCATGGCGCATTGCGGCGCGAACAGCGGTCAGGGCTTCCATCACCTCGTGGAACGCGACTTCGTATCCTTCATCGCCGTTCGACACCCCCAGGATGGTTGCCTCTCGTGCCCGACGGACGCTACGAAAGTAGTTCAGCGCCGGCTCAACAACAGCACGCGGTGCGAAGACCTCCAGCTGGTACCGGATCTCGTAGCACCTCGCGAAGCTCTGCCTTGCTGCGATCTTGCGTTCAGCCTCTGAACGGCCGTGAACGGGGCTATATGAGACGGAAACTGAGAGGGACGGCCATCACGAGTTCACTGGTCACGCACCCAGAAGCGTGTTAACGATCACCGTGCTCGCCACAGTTCCACGTGACGACACCTTTGCCGTTGGGTGTAGCCGCCGGGTACGCCGACGCTGACGGAACTCCAGAACGGCTCGGCCTCGCGGAAATGGCCGCCGCCTGTGTGCCATTGGACTTCTGAGTGCCCATGGCGCAGCGACCGGAGAGCGGCTGAGGCAAGGCCACAACGTTTGTAGCCTTCGTACGAGTGAGGAGCCTCAACCCAGCCGATCTTGCACAGCTCACAGACCACGTACTCGACCTCGAAAGCCAGGTCGGATAGGACGTAGGCCGCTCGGATGCGCCAGCCTGTTCGCTCGTAGTAGCCGGCGGGCCGGTCCACCCAGGGTTCCGATGGGGTCGCGGTCCCGTCGAAGTGGTAGGAGGCAGGGTTCATCAATCGGCGGAGCCGGTCCCGCAAGGTCGGCTGGTCGGGCCACTCCCGTACCCAGTGGACGCGGTCAGATCGGCGCGCTACAGCGCGGATTGCCGTCTCCCTGTCAGCCATGCTCTCCCCTCTCCGTGCCCTGAAATTGCCCTCGACCATGGTCGGGTGCCGGGGAGGCTGCTGTACAGCACACCGTGTGACTGGGCTGCGGCGCCCTCACTCATAGGGCCGCGGTCTTGATGAGGGAATCCATCCCGGCGGACTCTTGGCGAGGAGGCTGTTCGGGCCGCTGCAGGGAAATATCGAAGGAGATAGTCGTGTGAACGCCCTCTCGGTAACGCTGGTCTCGGCATTGACTTCAGGTGTGATCTCCATGGGGCTCGTGTGGCTGACGGGCCGACAGCAACGGCTAGATATCAAGCGCACTCAACGCGAGAACCACAACATGTCGTACCTCAACCCCCTGAGGTGGCACACCGCTGAAGCTCACCATCGGCTCTCTCTCTACGCCACTGCCGTCGACCGTCACGGCTGTTATCGGCCTGCTCAGCTCGTCAACAAGCCGCAGGACATCGATAACAAGGACGCTGATTGGTTCGCCGGGACGGGCGTGGCGCTGGTTTCCAGCATCTGGATGATCGCATGCCTGTTCGCCCAGATGACTCGCGCCCGTAGCGACATACCATTTCTGCGATTACCCGGAAGGGACGACACAAGATTGGCCGCTCTGATATTGAAGGTCCATGTAGCATTCGCTCTGTGTGACGTCTACTACGCAACACAGACCAGCCTCGGCACCGACGTCATTCTCGAACCCGATGGACGACTCCGAAGTTACAGAGAGTTTTGCGATCTCCTTTCGCAACCGGATCGAAGAGTGTGGGCTGACCCCCTCATCTGGTTCCACCTCACCATCGCCAACGGTGAACGTCGCCCTGACCTTCAGCGCGTCTTGGGGGCACTTCAGGAACTGTCCGGCTTCCTCGACGACAGCCTTGCCGGTGGTGCGTCACTACGAGCGCGCTGGGATGCGGAGTTGTAGAGCAGGCCCATGACGGCTGGTCCGTGACGATGGCTTCCAGTCCCTCAGCCTGGACGCTCGAGTGCTCGACAGGCAGACGCTCAGCTGACCAGCGGCGAAGCAGCTCCGGTGTACTGTCCGACCGCGATGCAGAATCCGTTGTTCCCCGTGATGCTCCGCCAGATCTGGCACGCATCTGGCACATCAGTAGCAGTGCAGGTCGGACCTCCGCTTCACTGTGGGGCAACAGCGCCTCTTCGACGCCCGCGGCGCCGGCGCCAGCGACGAGCAGATGCGTGGGATCATCGCCGAAGGATTCGAGGAAGTATATTTTCAGGACGACGGAGGACGCGCGCTTGGGCTCTCGGACGTGCAACTAACGACGGCCGCCGCGCCGTCTCGGTGTGCACGCAGCGCTGTGTGACGGACCCGCGTGAAAAATCGAGGTCGGGTCCGATTCTGTCCGGTCGCAGAGTCTGCGGCCACAAGGACATTATCGAGACCAAGCCCCCCGGAGATCTCTACCCGTGCATCGGGAAAAATCCCGCTGGGCTTCGCAGCGGCGGCACCTGGGCAGCCTGGGACCGATTGAATTGCGGCACATTGTGCAGCGCGTCATACTGATCTCATGGATCAAGGGATTGCCGCCATCTTGGGTGCCGTCGCCGGTGGCATTGGAGCCATCTTAGGTTCTGTGTGCGCTACTCTCCTCCAAGGAAGATCCGAGCGGAAACAGTGGCAGCGCCAGAGTCGCCGAGACATATACGCCGCCTTCGTGACAGCAGTCGAGCATGCCATCGACTCGGCTAATGACGCCGAAAAAGCGCTAAGTGCTCAACCGCCGGAAATGCTCTCGGCGAAAACAAAGGCCAGCGAAGTGCGGTCACATGTAGATGAAGCAGATCGCCTGGCGACGTTGATTAGCCTAGAAGGTTCTTCAAAAGTCGCAGAATATTCAAGGGGTATCATTTCTGGGCTTGAGGATTGGGCATCAAGCCTGGAATCTTGGGTCAGAGCGGCGGAAAACGGCAAGAATACCACGAGATATGCTAACGATGCAGCTGAGGGGATCAAAGCAGCCAATCGATGGGCCTCTGACTTCATGAAAGCAGCGAAAGAGGCTCTAGCTGCCTGATGTGACACGTCAATTTATACGGCGTGGCTCTGCAACATCGCTCACTGACTTGATCAGCTACTTTTCGTCGAAGACGAGCTCCTTGGGATCACAGGGGAGAGGATGAACAGCGGGTTACCTCAGTGAGCTGGTGCTGATTGGCCGTCTCGCGCAGACGCTCCTCGGTGACCGAGAAGCATGCCGCTGGGCCCGGAGCCTTACTGCCGCGGCCGGCGAGGGCGACGTAACGGTCGTGGGCACCGACGCTGCGGGGGAGGAGGTAGCTGGTCCGGGGGCCGGGCTGGTGGCGGTGACGATGTTAGGGGTGTTGCGCTCGTCGTCGCAGCCAAGCCAGGACAGCAGTTCGTCTGCGGCCTGGCCAGCGCAGGAGGCTGGCTGGTGCATCTCGGGGCCGCGGGGCGGGCGGTATTGGGTCTCCAGGTGTCGATGTCACCGAGCCGCGGCCAAGCGCCACCGCTGCAGTTGCTTCGCACCCTTCGCTGGCGCAGTGAGCAGTCCACGCTAACGATCCCGCCGCACATCCTCGCCTGGGCGGCGGCGCGTGTCTGTTGGCTGCGCAATTCGATTTGGGGGTATTTGTAGTTTTCGATCGAAGATCATGAGCTCTTGATGTCTCGCGTTATGGAGGTCCGCCATGGCGGAGGGCGACGGTGCCGAGCGCCTGGTAGCGGGGCGGTACCGGCTGCTGCACAGGCTAGGGGCCGGGGGGATGGGGCGGGTATGGCTCGCCTACGACCAGGTACTCGAATGCGAGGTCGCCCTCAAGGAGCTTGCTCTCCCCGCAGGGGTTCCAGAGGAACAGCTAGGACCCCGGATTGCCCGTGCGCGAGTCGAGGCGCGCCATGCTGCCCGACTGCGCAGCCATCCGCACGTCGCCACCGTGCACGACATCGTGGAAGAAGACGGCCTGCCCTGGATTGTGATGGGATTCGTGCCTGGGGCAAAGGATCTCGCCGAGACGGTGCGTGACCACGGACCGCTGTCTCCCGCCCAAACTGCACGAATCGGTGTGGCCGTGCTCGACGCACTGACGGCAGGCCACCAGGCCGGGATCCTGCACCGGGACGTCAAGCCAGCCAACATCCTACTGACTGGACCTGACCCACTGGCCCGAGATGGCGCAGCAGATGGGCAAATCTTGCTGACCGACTACGGCATCTCGCTGCAGCCGGACTCGGGCCAGCAACGGCTGACCACACCATCGGAGCTCGTCGGAACCCCAGAGTTCCTGGCACCAGAGCGTGCCCGCGGAGTGGCACCAAGCCCAGCTTCCGACCTCTTCTCACTGGGCGCAACCTTGTATTACGCGGTGGAAGGGAGCGGGCCATTCGACCGGCCGACACCCTATGAGTCCCTGGCGGCGCTGCTCTTCGAGGAACCCCCACCGCCTTCCCGGGCCGGGGACCTGGGGCCGGTCCTGACCGGCCTGATGGCCAAGGATCCCGAACAGCGGATGCAAGGCGACGAGGCGAGGCGCGCGCTCGCCACACTCACCGTCACGCCAGGTGAAGAGCCAGCCTCCCGGCCGACTCCTGGCTCACCGCTGGCCGAAGAAAGCCATTCCCCTGCGGAGGCTCCGTCGCAACTGCGGCATCGCTGGCAGCCCTTCTTCCCTCCCGATATCTCCCACGACAAGCACCTTTCAGGTCGGCGTTGGGGCATCATCGCCGCTGCACTTGTCCTCATCGGCGGCATTTGGGCGGCGGTCACACTGTTCGACAGCCCGGACGCCAAAACCCCGAAGGCCGAACCGGTCTACGCGGGTCAGGTCGGACTGACCCGCCAACTAAAACCCGGGGACTGTCTCGGCGGCACCTGGCCCGACGGAAGACTCAAAGGCCTACCCAAATTGAAAATCGTGGACTGCAAGACGTATCCAGACGGCCAGGTCCTGGACGCGAACGCAGCCACGTCCCTGGACGACGCGAGGAGCAACAGCCCAGGGATCTGCACGGGTCTGTTGCGAGATACCCTGCGCAAAATGATCGACGTGCAGCCCTTCGCGCTGGTCCCCAGCGAGGCAGGGTGGAACAACGGCGTGCGGAACACCGCGTGCCTGCTCTTCGGGAAGACCGTCAGCCTCTACGGCCCGGTGGGTGACTATCGGAAACAGGGGGAACAGATCTTCGTCGAGAATAGCTCAATCGGCGACTGCTACAACACCAAGAAACTGGAAGAGAAAAACTACGCTCATCTCCTAGTGAACTGCAACAAACCGCATGAATTTCAGGGCCTGGGCTACGTCAAGGCTCCCCAGGACCTGAAATTCGGTGCCTGGGGCGCTTATTACGACCTGTGCACCAAGCGGTATGGGTCCTACAAAAGCTCCACCCGTGATCTGTACGCCTGGATCCACGCCGAGGACACCTGGAACCAAGGCTTTCGATATGTAATGTGCATGCTCGCGATGCCTGAAGAGGGCCAGAAGCTCCCGCCTGGCTCGTCCGTATCGACACCAAGTGGCTGAACTGGTTCGGTGTTGTCCCGCGCCGGATGAGGTCGGCGCAGCGGGTTTGGCCGGTGGCCTGCCCAGTCTGGGGTCGAGCATGATCAGGGGGCCGTCCGCTGGTTGGCCACTCGGGCAGGCTCTATACCTGACCGCAATGTGCACGAGTGGCCCCCTGGTCTTGGCGGGACCCGGACCGGGGAGGTGGCTAAGAGGTCGTTTTCTCCCGTTGTTTCATCCCGGAATCTTCTATTTGGTCTGCGGTGTCGGGTCGCGCCAGGAGATGGTGTTCTCGCGGGTGAGGCG